>CANNLB010000001.1 GCA_947505565.1 Acidobacteriota bacterium
AACGGCAGGGTCTTTGCAAGTCTCAGCTCCGGCTCATTCCGTTTTCATCGCCACAGCCCAGATCCTGGGGTGACATCAGGAGGTCTGAGACTGTGATTCCCACCGGACTGCAACTCGGGCTGGGAGTCCGGGCCGCCTCCAACGAAATCGTCTTCACGCAGGGCGATTTCGCCGCAACCGAGAACCCGCTCGATCTAGTGATCCAGGGACGCGGTTTTTTTCAGATTCGGCGAACCAACGGGGAGTTGGGTTACACGCGGGCCGGCTCGTTCCATCTGAACCGCGAGGGGAACGTAGTCACCTCGGACGGCGATAAGCTCGAACCGGAAATCACACTCCCGCAGGACGCGCAATCGATCACCATCGCTCCCGACGGCACGGTCAGCTTCACGCAGGCAAGCCAGAACGCGGCACAGGTTGCCGGCCAGATTCAACTCGCCAATTTCCAAAATCCAGCCGGACTTACGAGCATCGGGAAGAACCTGTACAAGCCGACAGACGCTTCGGGCGATGCGATCGTGGGGACACCTGGTGGACAGGAAGGCATCGGCGCGCTGCTCCAGGGCTACACCGAACAATCCAACGTCAGCGTTGCCGAAGAGTTCATCAACCTGATCGTCAGCCAGCGTGCTTATGAGGCGAACTCGAAGGTTATTAAGGCCGCCGACGAAATGTATCAGCAAGCCAATAATCTAACGCGATGATACTCCTATTGTTTGCAGCGGCGCTGACCGGACAGGCCGAATCCTGCCATGCCGTTCTTGACGGGGACCGGATTCAGGGGCGCCACCTCTCCTTAGCGAGCCCTCGGCTGGCTGCGGTTGCGACGGAACTGGCCATTGGCTTTGCGCCCGCGCCGGGCTTGAAACGGGTGTTCACCCCGGGGGAGTTGATGCGCCTGCTTCCGTCGGAGTCAACTGTCCCGCGGATCACGGAATCCCTTTGTCTGGAATGGCCGATGAGAGAGCCGACGGCGGAACTTTTCGCGCAGGCGATCCAGGAGTCGCTGGCCGCTCCCGGCGCTCAGGTTGAGGTTCTTTCGTTTAGCAGAAGTAAACTGCCACCCGGCAAGCTCCGCTTTGAGCGCAGCGGGATAAGCAGTGAAGCGACGATCACGAGTGTTGGAGCGACGTGGCGGGGCGCGGTTATGATTGACGGCAAACCGCGGTTTTCGGTCTGGGCCCGGGTCCGGATTCTGTACGAGAGTGAGCGCCTTGTCGCCGTCGAGGATCTGCCCGCTGGCAAGCCAATCCAAGAGGGGCAGCTGCGATTGGCGATAGTGCGGGGCCTACCGGGAACCGGGCCAGCGCCCCCGGAATCTCTAGTCGGTATGACCGTCTGGCGTTTGATACGGGCCGGCCAACCGGTCTTGCTTTCTGATTTCCAGTCGCGCGTTGTGATCTTGCGAGGGGACGACGTCGAGGTCACGGTGCAGCGGGGTGCGGTTCTTTTTCGCGCCAATGTTCAGGCTAGTTCGGCGGGAAGAACTGGCGAGTGGATACAGGTTCGAAATCCGGATTCCGGGAAAACATTCCGCGCGCTGGTCGGTGGGGCGGGAAAGGTGTATGTGCCATGATGAGAGCAATCATTGTTTTGAGTGGATGGGCTCTGCTTGCGGCGCCGCAAATATGGGGAGCCCGGCGGAAACCGCCGTTGCTTTCTCCGCTCGATGACTTCATCGCCAGTTCTATGACGCGGCAGAATTCCATTGAATCCGGAACTCCCGGCTCACTGTGGAGCGACGATAGCCGACTATCAATGCTGACGAGTGACCTCCGCGCCTCCAGAATCGACGATATCGTCACGATCGTAGTCAACGAACGGGCGTCCGCCGTGGCAACCGGAAACACCAAGACCGCGCGCTCATCCAGCGCCAAGGCCAAGATCGACGCGTTGGCAGGAATCCCGCGCACCTCCGGTATCCTGCCTAACCTATTGAGCGCGAGTTCGCAAAGCCAGCTGGACGGACAGGGCAGCACCAGCCGGGAAACCACTCTCCAGACCACACTTGCCGCGCGCGTCACGCACGTTTTGAGCAACGGCCTGTTGGTGGTGGAAGGCACAAAAACGATTTTGGTCAACTCCGAGAATCAGGTGATCCGGGTGCGCGGCGTGGTTCGGCCGATCGACCTGTCGACCGGTAACGGAGTGGCGACGGATCGGATCGCTCAATTGGAAGTTTCGGTGAACGGTAAAGGGGTCGTTAACGACGCCGTTCGCCGTCCCCTCCTTTTGTACCGACTCTTGCTAGGACTGCTTCCGTTCTGAGGACCTCATGATTCAACGCTCGATCTTTACCGGCCTATGGCTGCTGACCGCCCTGTTCGGGGCCTCGTCCAAAACTAGTGTGCGCATCAAGGAACTGGCTTCGATCGAAGGGGTTCGCGACAACCAACTGATCGGCTATGGCCTGATCGTTGGCTTGAACGGAACCGGCGACCGCAAGCAGACGGTTTTCTCGGCCCAGAGTCTGACGAATATGTTGCAGCAAATGGGTGTCTCCGTTTCGCCGACCGCCATCCGTGTTAACAACACAGCGGCCGTCATGATCACGGCCACTCTGACGCCGTTCGCCCAACCGGGTTCGCGGATTGACATCACCGCTTCCGCCATTGGCGATGCGGCTAATCTCCAGGGCGGAACTCTCATCATGACCCCGCTAAAGGGCGCGGACGGGCGTACCTATGGCGTCGCGCAGGGTGCGGTCATCACCGGTGGATTTATGGCCGGCGGCGGGGCCAACGCACTGACGCAGAATCACCCGACCGTAGGCCGGATTCCCAACGGCGCCATTGTCGAACGCGCCTCGCCGGCGATTAGTCCAGACCGGATAGTCAAGCTGCAATTGCGCCGCGCTGACTACACCACCGCTGTGCGTATTACCGCGGCCGTCAATGATCGGTTTGGAAAACAGACGGCCAAAGCCGATAACGCCGGCATTGTGAGTGTGACGATTCCGGCGGATTTCAAATCGATCCCAACCGAATTCATCGCCGAGCTGGAACACCTTCGTCTGGAAGCGGATCAGGTCGCACGCGTAATTATCAACGAGCGAACTGGCACGATAATTGTCGGCAAGGATGTCAAAATCGCACCGGTGGCTATCCTGCACGGAAATCTCAGTGTCGAAATTCAAACGACATTCGATGTATCCCAACCCAATCCGCTGGCGAAAGGCGAGACGGTGGTGACGCCAAAAGTAGGCGTCGGCACGAAGGAAGCACCAGCCCGGAATGTCGTGCTCAAGGAAGGTGCCAGCGTCGAAGCACTGGTGCAGTCGATGATGACAGTCGGATCTTCGCCGCGCGACATAATCGCGATTCTGCAAGCCCTGCGCAGCGCAGGTGCTTTAGACGCGGAACTTGAAATTATTTAGGAGACGTTATGATCCAGCCATTGAGCATAAGTACGACTGCCGCCGATTTCAAACTGCCGCGGCAAATCACCCTTTCCGACGCCAGGATTGAAGCTTTCGGCAGAGTTTATGAAGCAAATCGAACCCAGTTTGCGACCCGCGAGACCGCCGAGGCGCTAGCCTCACTTCTAGGCGGCAAAGTATCCGACCTTTCTGAGCAGTGGGGCGCTGGCAAGGTTTCCCCGCTCTACCAGATCGATCTTTCGGGAGGGGTCTCCCTCAACGCCGGTCTTTTAGCGGACCGCTTTCAACGCCACGGGACGGCGGCAGCCATTCAAATGACACAGGAGGAAGTGGCGCATATCTTGACACCCGTGACCAACGTGGTTGCCAGTGCCGCGTTCAGGGCAAATTCCGCCTCTGTATCCCCTTCCCCGGTAGGTTCATCCGCCGCGCCTGGCTCACTGACACTGAAGGCCACCTCCGCGACGGAAAAATCTAAACTGGCCGACGCGGCAATACAGTTCGAATCTCTTTTGATGGCGCAAATCCTCAAGAGCGCGACACCGGAAGGTGAGGACGGCCTATTATCGGGTGCTGGTGACAGCTCGACCCAGTCCATTTATCAGATGGCCCTGGAGAGCTTCGCAGCAGTGCTCGGTCAGCAGGGTGGCCTTGGGCTGGCTGGCACCGTGACCGACCAGCTCAAGTTGAGCCACCCTACAACTTCCATCCGCGGCTAGCGGAGCTGGTCGCTTCGTCCCGGTAATCGAGGTACGGATTGGTGCTTGCCACCACGTTCCATTCCTCAAACGCGCTCGGCGCAGCCGACACCGGGGCACTTCCTTCGAGCGCGTTGCAGACGTCCTTCCAGTTGTCGAGTAACAAGGTTAGCGACGTTTCCACGGTGGCAAGCGTTTCGGGCTTCGCTCGTGCGTGGGCGTCGATCAAGATCGCCTGGAGGGAGCCGTAAATGCTGCGGCGTTTGCTAGTTTCAGCGGTCCCATCGGCTTTTAGACTGATGATCAACTCAGATAGGATGTCCAGCAATCGGTTTACTGCACGAGCTCTTCGCCGCACATCGTTTTCGGTCAGGGACTGGCGAATCGCCCCAATGGAGGCAACAGCCTGCTCCATCAGGATTAAGGTAAGCCCGACCGGCGACGCCGCGTAAATCCGATCCTCAAGCAATGTGGTGTTGGAGTAGGGGTTCATGGTTCCTGGTCGGTCTATGTATCGCAAATCCGGCTGAATCGTAGAGACAAAACATCCTCGGAGGGCCAAAAAAACCGCGCAGACTTCTCCCTTTAGGAAAAATCCTAAGTATTCCTCTATGTCTCCTACAGTCTGTAGGCCAGCTGGTCGATGGATGTATTCACCGAGTTAAATTTGCAAGATTCTGGAGATGACGATGAGCAAGTCCTATCTATGGCTGTCTCAAAATGCACAGTGGTATCGCCGGATGGCGGATTTGCCCATGGCCGGTACTGCGGCGATCACCACGCGGCGTTTTGTGCAAAATCTGGAGAGTGACGAATATCGTTTCGCCGTTGTTCAGTTGCCGATCCCGCCGGGAGAAATCTTGGAGATAGCCCGTGCGTGGAGGGGACTTTCCGCGCCGCCTCTGTTAGTAGTGTTTGACCCGATGCAATGTCTCGGTCGCGGGGAATTTCCTGATTCGTGGCCTGCCGATTGGCATGTTTTAAGAAGCAGTTCGGAAAGTGCCGTGAAACAGGCACTCTCGGAACTGGCTAAGCCGCCGCCACTGCGGCCCTTAGAGCCCTGGCGTTCGTTGCTCATTGGCAATAGCGAATCCATGTCGCAGATCCGGGAGTTGATTGGAATGGTCGCGCCGCTGAACGCTACCGTGCTGATTACTGGGAGTACCGGGACGGGCAAGGAGGTCGCGGCACGGGCTATTCACCTCGCCAGCAAACGCGCCGACAAACCGTTCGTCGCCATCAATTGTGCTGCCCTCCCCGACACGCTCCTGGAAGCCGAGCTCTTTGGCCATACCAAGGGTGCTTTCACTGGAGCCGTCAACGTTCGGGCGGGTCTATTTGAGCAAGCCGACGGCGGGACGATTTTTCTTGACGAGATCGGAGACATGCCGATTGAGTTGCAAGTCAAGCTGCTGCGGGTGATACAGGAACGTCAGATTCTACGACTGGGGAGTTCGGAGTCGACTCCGGTGAATGTCCGTATTATCACGGCGACCAATGCGGACCTGAAAAAACTTTGCGCGGTGAAGCGATTCCGGCAGGATCTGTTTTTTCGGCTGAACGTCGTACCCGTAAAAATGCCGCTTTTGAAAGACCGCCCTGCCGATGTTGTTCCGTTGCTCGATCACTTTCTCAAAAAGACGGCCCAGGACGAGAATTTGCCCCTGAAGCGGGTCGAGCCCGAGGCGGTGTATCGATTGATCGCGTACACATGGCCTGGAAATGTTAGAGAGCTCGAGCATGCGGTTGAGCGCGCGGTAGCGATTACGGGTCCCAGGAACCTACTCCGATTCGAAGATTTTTCGCTCGACGATTCCGGCATGACGGATTCCGATATTTTCGATAGGGACATCGAGATCCCCCATTCCGGCTTCGATTTCGAACGGGCCCTCCAACAGTTTCAAATCGCGATGATCAACCGCGCCATGCGGACGGCCTGCGGGAACAAACAACGCGCCGCCACCCTTCTCGGCTTGAAGCGGACGACGATGATTTCGAAGTTCAAGGCCCTCGAATACTGCGTGTAGCGAGAACCCGATGCCGAGCCAAACGTCATTCCTGGATTCGATTTTTAAGTCGCTGCAGTGGAAATCCGCGGGTGAATTCGCTATTCCCGTCGCGGTGCTCAGCATCGTGCTGGCTCTCATTATTCCATTGCCAGGTGTGTTGTTGGATTTCATGGTTGTAATCGACATCATGCTGTCGCTCGTCGTCATGCTGGTTTCTTTGCAGATCAAGCGGCCGGTGGAATTCAATTCGTTTCCCACGCTGCTCTTGCTGCTGACACTCTTCCGCTTGGCACTCAACGTGTCTTCTTCTCGGTTAATCCTGTTGAATGGCAACTCGGGTACAGCCGCCGCCGGCCACGTGATTGAGGCTTTCGGTAATTTTGTGGTCGGCGGCAACTACATCATTGGTGCCGTAGTTTTCTTGATTTTGTGTGGAATTCAGTACATCGTCATCAACCATGGCGCAGTTCGCATCTCCGAAGTCACGGCCCGCTTCACCCTGGATGCGATGCCGGGAAAGCAAATGGCGATCGATGCCGATCTCAATGCTGGCCTGATTGACGAAGCGACGGCCAAGCAGAGACGGAAGGACTTGTCGAGTGAGGCGGAATTTTATGGTTCCATGGACGGCGCGTCGCGTTTCACCCAGCGGGACGCGATTGCTAGCCTTTTGATTACCGCGATCAACATCATTGCGGGATTTCTCATAGGCGTGTTGCAGCACGGAATGCCGCTGACCAAGGCGCTACAAACCTACACGGTACTCACCATCGGGGATGGTCTGGTGACGGTTATTCCGGCCCTCATGATCTCGGTGGCCGGTGGCCTCATTATTACGCGGGCCAACTCCGAGCTGGCGCTGGGTGCCGATGTGCAAACCCAGTTGTTCGGCGATTATCGCCCACTCCTAGTGGCCGGTTCGGCCATGATGATGCTGGCTCTGATTCCCGGCCTTCCTGCGATACCCTTCCTTCTCCTCGGTGGTTCTGTGACCGCGTTCGCCTGGCAGGAGCGCCGTCGAATTTCCGACGAAGACGTCGAGAAATTGACGAAGGCGCTAGTGTCTCCGACCGCTGAACCGGTCGAAGACCTCCTCCGAGTGGAACTGATTGCGATCGAAGTGGGAGTGGGGCTGGTGTCGTTCGTCGAGGGTGGTCCGCGGTCTCCCCTCATGCAGCGCATCGCCGGAATCCGGCGTCAACTGGCCAGCCAGCTCGGATTCATTCTGCCCTCGGTTCGGGTGACCGACAACTTGTTGCTGCGGTCTCGCGAGTACATTATTCTGCTTCGCGGGGCCGAGATTGCGCGTTTCGAACTCGCGAAGGATCAACAACTTGCGATCCCTACGGGCAAGCAACCAGCACCGGCATCCGGCAAGCCGGCGCAAGATCCAGCGTTTGGACTCAGCGCCTGGTGGATATCCAATGGCGAGGCCGACACGGTTCGCGCAGCCGGGTTTACGGTGGTCGATGACGTCAGTATTTTGAGCACCCATTTCGCCGAAATCATTCGCCGCTACGCGCATGAAATCTTCGGCCGGCAGGACGCCAAGACGTTTTGCGACCGCGTGGCGACGCAAAGTCCGAAGTTGGTAGAAGATGTGGTGCCGAAATTGCTTTCCTTGGCCAGCGTGCAACGCGTACTTCAGAATTTACTCCGAGAGCGCGTCTCCATTCGCGACGGCAGCTCGATTCTCGAAGCTCTGGGCGAGGCGGGCGCGATCACGAAAAACCCCGTGCTACTCACCGAGTATGTCCGGCAGGCCATTCGACGTTCGCTGGTCAAGTCGTTTGTTTCCCCGAAACACGAACTGCACGCCTATTTCATTGACCCCGCCATGGAGCAGCAGATTGAAGGTGCGCTCGAACACGCCGAGACGAATACCATTCTCACCTTGCACCCCGCGGTGTTGCAGGACATGGTGGCACGTGTAGCCAAGAAGATCGAAAAGCCGGCGACCTCGGTCATTGCCATCACCAGCGTTACCGCACGACATCATCTGCGTCAGATTTTGGAAGCGGAGTGGCCGCACCTGGTTGTACTCTCCCAGAACGAAGTGCCTCCGGAAATCAAAGTCCGGACACTCGGGACCATCTAAGCTTTCATGCCCCCAGGAGAATCCACAATGTGCATCAAATCCTACTTTGCCAACCGCGTCGCCGTCGCTGTCGAACTTGCTCAGCGGGAACTCGGCGAAGACGCAGTTCTGCTTTCCACCCGTCTTACGGAGGGCGAAGCCCGTGAATTTGGAAAGTATGAAGTCGTTTTTGGCATCAATGCGCCTGTCGATCCTCCCGACATGACAAGCGAGATGGGGGACTCACCCGAGGATGAATTCCTAAAACGAGAACTCGACGCCATCGGCGATAGGGCTCCGGAGTGGTCCGACGACACTCTCACCGCGGCTCCGTGGCTACGGATTACCTCTCCGGCCCCAACTCGCCTTGCTTTGCCGCGGCCGACGTCGCCCGTGTTCTTTGATCCGATCGGGCCGCCCGGCGTAATCGCCGTAGTCGGTCCGGGCGGTGCCGGTAAAACTTCCGCTTTGATGAAACTGGCGTTCATCCTTTCGGCGGTTCGGGGTGCCCGCATCCGCTGCGTTCAGTTCGACACCGACCGCCTAGCGGCAATCGAACCGATGCGGACGTTTTGTGAGATTCTCGACGTTCCGCTCCTCATGCGGAACGGAATCACCCCAAATGACCTGCGTCCTTCCTCCGCAACTGAATATGTTCTCGTTGACACACCTGGTTTTACACCAGACGACGGCGATGCGTCCGGCCGACTAGCCGAAATCCTCGGTACGCTTCCCGGCTACCGAACCTATCTGGTTGTCCCCGCTTGGTATTCGCCGACCGAACTTCCCGCGATGAGCGGTCGGTTTGCTCCGTTCGCGGCCGACCATCTGATCGTGACTCGCGCCGATGAGGTTTCGAGTGACGCCACCGTTTCGGCGTTAGCGACCTCGTGCCAATTGCCTCTCTCCTTGGTTTCGGCGAGCCGCGATGCGTCCGCGGGCTTTATCAACGCCACTCATTTGCACCAGTTGTCTCCGATGGAATCGGCGGCCTGAGGTACGGATACGCCTATGTCAACCATGCAGTGTCAGCTAACCTACGAACCGCAATCGATCGGGAACGGCGTTGATCGGGAGTCGTTAATTATTGAGCACCTGCAGCAGGTAAAGTGGATTGCCACCCGTCTGCACGAGCGAATGCCGGAGTCGACGAATCTCGAGGATTTGATCTCGATCGGGGTAATCGGCCTAATTCAGGCCGTCGATAATTTTGATGCTTCCCTTAACGTGAAGCTAAAGACCTACGCGGAGTTTAAGATCCGGGGAGCTATTCTCGATAGCGTCCGCGGGATGGATGGCATCGGCTCTCATCACCGCAAAAAAGTCAAGACTATTCAAACGGCGATTCAGACGCTGCAACACAAGCTAATGCGTCAGCCGACCGAACCGGAAATCGCCACCGCGCTCGGCATTTCACTGAGTGAATATTACGACTGGCTTATCGAAGTGCGCGGGGTCCGCATCGGCAGCCTGGATGCCGAAACACCCGAAGGCAGCAGTTTCATGAGCCTCGTCGCCGACCCGAAGGCGCACACACCCGAGCACCAAATGCAAAAGTCCGAGCTGGAGCGTCAGATTGCCGCAGCCGTCAGCTCCATGCCCAAGGCTGAACAAACCGTGCTTGACCTCTACTACGACAAAGAGTTGAATCTGCGGGAGATTGGGCAGGTTATGAATCTGCACGCTACCCGCATCCACCAGCTCAAATCGCAGGCTATTCTTCGCCTGCGAGCCCACCTCACCGAAGCCTGGCCCGGCGCATTGTCAATACTTGGCGTTTGACTCAAGTTCGCACCTGACGTTTGGAGAAGCAAGGATCAATCCGGAGAACAATATGGAAGCCTTGATGGATGTAAAACTACAGATTACTGTCTCTTTCGGACGCTCGCGGGTTTCCCTGCGTGACATTCTCGACTCGGAACCAGGAGCGTTAATCCCACTGGAACGAACCGAAGGCCAACTAGTGGAGATTCAGGTTAACCGGTCCGTTATCGGCTACGGTGAAGTGGTCGACGTTGACGGGCACTATGGCATCCGTATTCACCACCTAGCCAAGTCGCCTCTCACGGAATCCATTTAGGAAACGACATGACTCTCACTATCATCGGCCCATTCTTATTCGGTATCTTCGTCTTGATCATCTGCGCCCTCATCTGTCGATTTCTGCCGAGCTTACTGCGTAGGCGTCGACAGAAGCGAGTCAAAGCGAGAGGCCCGCGGCGTGCCGAGTCGATCCGATCCATCCGAGCCTCGCTGACAGACATCTACCACCAGTTAGAAGATTCTCCAGTGGAGGACTCCGGCCCGCAGAAGAAGTCCGCGATCGGCATTCTCTATCGCTGTGGCATACCCGGCGCTGATATCGCCGAGCAGCTTCGGTTGAGCAGAAGCGAAGTCGATCTAACGATAAAGGTCGACCGTCACAGGGTACAGCGGAAGGTTCAGGAACGTGGCGTTACCCACTCTTTATGATTTCTCCTCTACTTTGCCTCGATTTTTGCGAGGTGGGGCTAATCGATCATCACGGGGAAAAGGATTACCATGCAGATTGACACGACAACAGTAGTCGGGACGTTGACCAGCGAAGTTTCGAGGCGCAGTTCGGCGGCGTCCTCTGGGATAAGTGCACGCTCGCAGGAACATGATCGCTTCGGATCCAGCAACGGCGACACCATCCAGACGAAGGCCACGGATCTGGTGCATTTGGTTCTACAGTCTCCGGACAAGGCATCCGAAGCTCGTTTGGCGCGGCTCCAGCAGGAATACGAATCCGGCGATTACCGACCAGCGGCGCACGAAGTCGCGCGCGCCATTTTCGCTGGCATCCTGCACGGCGACTAGCGTAACCAGAGCAATGGACTACACATGACTGCAAACGAGTTATTGATCTTGCGGACCGAGATGCTCAGCATCCGGGAGATATTGACGACCTGCCCGGATGCCGCCCTATCGGAGGTGGAAAGCCGCCTCGATGCGGTCGCCGAATCGATTGCCCGCCGCCAAGGAATCGCCTCGCCTGTGGCCGCGGCATGCTTGCCGAAAGGACACGAAGTAGTGCGGGATATTCATTGCATACTCGGTGATCTCGCGGCACTCTGCGAACAAGCGGCGGAATTCTACGGTAACTGGCTCGCCACGCTTGGCTCGCTGGCGGGGGAGTATGACGGAACCGGGGTGCCGTCCTTTCCGCCGTTGCAGCAAACGCGCGTTACCGCCCGAGGCTAAGGAGCGTTACAATGGCGAACCTACTAGCATCTCTATCGTCCCTGAGCAGCGGTTTGCGGGCGTTTGAACAGTCCCTCGGAACTTCGCAGAATAACGTGGGCAACGCTGCCACTCCGGGGTACGCCCGTCAATCGACGATCATGATCGCACTCCCATTTGACGGGGCGGGAGGACTGATCGGTGGGGTGGCCTCCGGCGGTATTCAGAGTGCCCGCGACCGATTCGCCGAGCTCGCCGTCGAACGCCAGACCTCAAACCTCGGCCAGTTCAAGGAGGCGGCGTCCTTGTTGCGCTCGCTGAACCAGCTTCTCGAGTTGAGTGGGGACTCCAGCGTTCCTGCCGGTTTCAATCAACTTCTGCAGAGTTTCTCGGCCTGGAGTGTTGCGCCCCAGTCTGCCTCCGCGCGGCAGCAGGTCGTTGCCCAAGCCGACCAGTTCGCTAACTCGGTTCGTTTCGCTGCCAGCCAAATCCAAAACATGGCGGCTGAGTCCGAACACCGGCTAATTGATGTTACACACCAAATCAACACTCTCGGCCAGCGCATCGCGGCGATCAATAGCCAGCGAACCGGAGGAACGGCCACCAATTCGGCACTTGAAACGGCTCTCTACCGCACGTTGGATGAGCTGTCTTCGCTGACCACTTTCACAGTCCTAGCTGGCGAAAACGGGCAAATGAACGTCCTCTTGGGTGGCCAGACACCGCTCGCCATCGGGGGTAAGTCTTTCGCTATCAGCGGGGCGCTGGCTCCGCCGCCGGATGCCAACAGCGTAGGTGGGGTACCGGAATGGCGGTTTATGAACGCCAATGGCCAGAACATTACCGGTCAGTTCTCGGCGGGCAAAGTCCGCGCCCTGCTCGATTTACGAAACGATACACTTCCCGGGCTCCTCGGCGGCCAAGGCCAAATCGGGTCACTGAACGCGTTTGCCACAGCTGTGGCGGAAAGAATCAATGGTCTGCTCACCGCCGGTCAAGTCTCGCCCGGCACACCCCCAGTGAGCGGCGTTCCCCTATTTAGTTTTGCCAGTGTCAATCCGGCCCAAGCCGCCTCGTCGTTCCGGATCAACCAAACCCTGTCCGACAGCGAGCTTGCCGCGGGGTTAGCCGCCACGCAGACGGGGCCTCCGACGGTGGCCAACGGCGTCGCACTCGAACTGGCCGGATTACAGCTATCCAATTCGCCGCTGAACCAGATAAACGGAGTGGGCTTTCTCGCCTTCTATGGTGGGATTGCAGCGGACATAGGGTCCGGGGCACAAACGGCTTCGGATTGGGAGGACCGCTCCAACTCTTTGCTCAACCAGGCCAAAGCAATGCGCCAGGATGCCTCCGGAGTTTCCCTCGACGAAGAAGCCGCTCGTATCGTGGAACTCCAGCGCGGCTATCAGGCCATTTCTCGCGTCGTCTCCGTAATTGACCAGATGACAGATTCACTCATGGCGATGATTCGCTAGAAGGACAACGACCATGATTAACGGACTCACTCCTCGCCTAGAGAATTTCCTCCTTAACATCAGCCGGATCCAAAGTCGTGCTTCCGAAGCCCAACAGCAGGTGTCGTCGGGACTTCGACTGCGGTCTGCCGTCGACGACCCCGGAAGCGTCGACCGGCTTCTCCGTGCCGACTCCGGGTTAGCGGCGGCCGAACAGACTCAAAAGAACATGACGGTCGTGAAGGCTGAAGTTGAGGTCGGATCCAACGCGGTGCAGGCGGCGATTAAATTGATGGATGAAGCTCTCACCTTGGGCAGCCAAGCCTCCAGCGGCGCTTTCGGAACCGACAAGCGCACCATTCTCGCCGAGCAATTGGCGGGTTTGCAAGCCCGTATGGTGAACACCTCGGCCATCATCTTCAATGGCCGTTATGTCTTCAGCGGCGATCTGGATGGCACCCCTTCGTATGCCCTTAATTTGACCAATCCGAACGGGGTTGATCGCCTTGCCACTCCCACTTCGACTCTGCGAATCGCCAATTCCGACGGCACTCACATCGCCGTTGGACGCACCGCACAGGAGCTGTTCGACCGTCGTGATTCCATCGGCTCATTCGCCCCGGAAAATGTTTTCGCGGCGCTTCAAAACCTTCGTGTCGCAGTCGAATCCGGGACGGATGCCACGGTGGCATCCGCCCTCGATCAAGTGCGGACCGCGCAAAACTATCTCAATACGCAGGGTGCCGGTTACGGCTCCACGCTCACCCGCCTTACCGCGGCACAGGGTGAGGCGGCAAGTGCCCAAGCGCAGTGGAAGATCACACTCAGCGAGATTCGCGATGCTGACATCGCGTCGTCGATCCTAGAAATGCAACAATTGCATACACAACTAACCGCCTCCATGTCCGCACAGGCCCAATATCCACGAACCTCCCTATTCGATTACCTCAAGTAAGATTTCGCTAAAGAAAGAGGCCGAAAGTTCGATAAGAAGTCCTACCATGCATTCGATCAAATTCCAGCCGATGGAGCAGTCGAAGGAAAAGAGAATTTCCTTCGGAGCTGCTTCCGACCACGTCGAGATCACCCTGCTAATTCGGGAAACGACGAGCGCTCTCGACGCCGGATGTATGTTCTCTGGCCATCGGATCCAGTTGGCCGCTCGATTACTCCACCACCTGGAGCTCAGGGTAAACGAGAAATAATCCTTTCAATCCGAAAAACCTTGCGCGGCCCCGATGGGACGACCGAGCCCTCAAAAGCACAAGCCGAGTTGAGGCTCCCGGTCAAAGGTGCACTCAGTGCGGACTCGAGCGCAATGACATCGCCCACTTGCAGACGGGCAATGTCAGCGAGCGCGATACTGTTTCCTTCCAGCTTCACCTCGAAATCCAACATCACTCCGCCGAGTTTTTCCAGCCGACGTTTTCTCGCGGCACGGGAAGCCGAACCGGTTACCGTATGGGAGGCGACCGCATCGGAAGCACTAAAATATGCCGATTCAAAGGGTGCCATCGCCAGGAACGCGCTGCAAATGCCGTCGGCGAAGGTGATCTGAAACTTTGCGAAAGAAGTTCGTCCTTCCGGACCCATAGATTGCTCCAGTTGACGGTTGGGGATGATCCCAAAGGAGGCGTCCGGAGTGCCCTTGTCGTTGCCAACGGCGGGAGGTGGAAACAGAACGTGTCCGGTTTTGAAGATCAGATCCTGTAGAAACTGACACTCCAATTCGCTCACGTCGCGGGAGATTGGCACGGCCTTCTGGACGGAGCCGCCGAGGAGGCACTCCAAGAGCAGGCCAGCTGCGACAGGCTCAAACCAGATGGCGCTAAACCCTCCATTGGCAGCCTCCGTGCGATATCCTGTCACTCCGCCTGAACCTCTCCGTTCGAGCACTTCGCCCCACCGAACAGTGCCCGACTCCCCCATCTTGACCGCGATATCGCCTCCCAGTCCGAAGGAAAGCAATTCTTCCAACGCCCCGCAGGCACCGGCCATTTTTGAACGCCACTCTTCCTCCGTCCGGGAGTCGCCCGCCGAGAGACGATCCGCGTTAGGAACACGCGCAAATACGCCGTCGCCGCCGACCGGCAACGGTTCCGCAGAGCCATTTTCCGACACTTCAAATTCCGACAGACTAGCCATGCGTTTAGAATCCCCGACGTCCCTTTACTAATCGGCTGCCCCGTCCGTTCACTTTAGCGTCGCAAACTACTTCTTCTCCCTAAACAAAATCACACCTTATTGCGATATGGAGACCCAGCTTCAAGAAAAACCAATGATCCATCTTACCCGGCTAAACCAAAACGCGCTGGTTGTGAACTCAGACCTGATCGAGCATATAGAGACGACACCGGACACCTTACTCTCGCTGACCACCGGGCAGAAGTTCGTTGTGCAGGAGTCGGTTGACGAAGTCGTTCGCCGGGTTGTCGCCTTCCGGCGCTCCATTCTAGCGGGCAACGTCATGGGCCAGGATTAGGCGGACGGAGGAACGAAAAATGGCGAGGGCAGAAGGGAAGAGCAAAAAGGGCGGAAGGAAGATCGACTTCGCTACAGTCGGAGGGGTGTTGGTGGCCCTCGGTGCCATCGTGGGAGGGTTGATCCTGGAAGGCGGTAAGATCTCCGATATTACACAGGTGACCGCGGCACTAATCGTCATCGGAGGCACGCTGGGTGCCGTGATGGTCAACACCCCTATGTCTGTATTGATCGGTGGGCTCAAGAAGCTACCGGACTTGTTTCTGGAAGCCACTCATGATTCGGCTGAAACGATCGATGTAATTGTTACGCTCTCCGGCACCGCGCGGAAAGGTGGTATTGTCTCGCTGGAATCGGACGTGGATCAACTCCAGGATCCCTTCCTAAAGAAAGCGCTTTCACTCGCCGTTGACGGTACGGATCTCTTAGAGATTCGCAAGATGATGGAATTCGAAATCATCGCTGAAGAAGAGCACTCCGAGGCCGAGGCGAAGGTGTACGAATCCGCAGGCGGCTATGCTCCAACCATCGGAATCATCGGTGCGGTGCTGGGGCTCATTCAAGTGATGAAGCATCTGGAGAACATTGATGAAGTCGGTCATGGCATCGCGGTCGCGTTCGTGGCGACCGTCTATGGTGTCGCCGCGGCGAATATTTTCTTCCTGCCCGCGGCGAATAAACTAAAGGCGCGGGCCTCTCATTCGGTCCGAATGAAAGAAATGGCGCTAGAAGGAGTGTGTAGTTTGGCAGAAGGGATGAATCCCAAGCTGATTCGAATGAAACTGGAAGGCATTGTAAAAACACCGCACGTCAAAGCGGCCACAAAAGGGAAAGAGGGGGCTGCCGGCGGCGGGCCTGCGACCGCGGAGAACTAGTTTTCCAATGCGCCGACGCTACAAACATGCCGCGCATGAGAATCACGAGCGATGGCTCATTTCATACGCCGACTTTATCACGCTCCTTTTCGCCTTTTTTGTTGTCATGTTCGCCTCGTCCCAGACCGACAAGACGAAGGCTAGGCAAATTTCCGAGTCCGTCACCAAGGCTCTCGAAGAGAGTTCTATCTCCCACGCCGCTGCGGCAGTAGTCAAAGTACTGGGCGGAACAGTGGACGACAAAGGCCAAGGAAATGCGCAGATGAAGGGACCTGGCGGTGCGCAAAAGGCCGCCAAGGAAACGCCACCCGATCAGGTTGTTGAACTTCTGCCCTCCTTGAAACTGCTTTCGAAAGAGCTGGAGCGAGAGATTGCTTCCGGCAAAGTGGAAGTTACCCTGGAAGCCCGGGGCCTCATAATCAGCCTGAAGGAGGCTATCCTCTATGCGAGCGGCAGTAATGAATTGGAGGATGCTGGGATACCTGTAATCAAAAAGGTCGCCGCCGCCGTACGCGCGGTTCCGAATCCGATTCGCCTGGAAGGTCATACCGACTCGATACCCATCCACACGGCCCGTTTCCACAATAACTGGGAGTTATCGTCCGCCCGCGCCGTCAGCATGTTGGAGATTTTAGAAGTTGAGTTCGATGTGCCGGCTGGTCGCATGGCAGTGGTTGGGTATGCCGATACTGTGCCCATCGGAGATAACGGAAAGCCGGAGGGTAGGGCGAGGAATCGGCGAGTAGACGTTGCCATCTTAAGTCAAATAGGCCTTCAGGCGTCACCGAAGCCCACGGTGGGCGGAAGCCACGACCCCAGCGCCAGAAAGAAGGCCGACTAGTTTCAGAGACCCTGTCCAGGAGGCTTCCCAATAGGTGATGAACGTCGCTGTGACGGCCACGAGGGCAGAGGGGCTGGGTCTAACCGGCAAGGTCTGCTAACAGAAAATCACCCAGCCGCATTTCGTCGTACGTTTCGAAGCGTAGCTCTATTTTTCCGAATCTAAAAGTCGCAATTTGTTTCGAGATAGTAGGCGTTCCCAAAAAGAAAACCTGATTGCTCCGAAAGCGAGAGCCAGGAAATTAAAACCAACCCTTTCGGAGGAGAAACATCATGTCGTATTCAATTCAGACCAATGTGAGCTCGATCATGGCTCAGGAAAACCTGCGGGTTAACGGCGACTTTCAGAGCCGTACGATTAACCGCCTGACCTCGGGTTATCGCATCAACTCGTCCGGTGACGACGCTGCCGGCTTGGCTGTCGCCAATAAGCTCCGCAGCGGCAACGCCGAACTTCAGCAGGGTGTTCGCAATGCCAACGACGGCATCAGCACCCTTCAGATCATCGACGGCGGCCTGAACAATATCTCCAAGATCCTGGACCGCTTGAAGACCCTCGCCACTCAGTCGGCTTCCGCCACCTTCGGTGGTGACCGCACGACCGTCGACAACGAATTTCAAACCCTGCTCGGCGAAATTGATCGCCAGTCCGCTAGTATCGGACTCAACACGGGCGGTGCGAGTGCGGTCTCGCTCAGTGTCTACATTGGCGGCGGAAACAACCAAGCGAACTCGAAAGTGACGGTTGATCTGAGTGCGGCGCAGTCCGACTCGACCGGCTTGGGCCTCGCGAGCATCGCAGTCCTCACCGGGGCAGGCGCACTTTCAGCGCTCACCGCCATTGATGCGGCAACCGCAACGCTCGGCCAATCCCAGGGCTCTGTCGGTATTGGCCAGAGCAACCTGGAGTACGCTGTTCAGTTGGCGCAGTCGCAGATATCCGGCTTCTCCGCCGCCGAGTCCCGCATTCGCGACGCCGATATTGCCGCTGAAGCCGGCAACCTTAGCAAGTCCCAGACCCTGCAGCAGGCTTCGGTGGCGGCGATGTCCCAAGCCAATTCTGCTCCGCAGGCCCTGCTCGCGCTTTTCCGCGGCTAACCCTAAACCTCTCGGTGAATCGGGCCGATCTTACTAGAGCGGCTCGATTCTATTTTTCTTGATTGGGAGAAGCCTGTGGCGACTAAAAGCGCAACCTTTACCGGAACCAGTCAGTACTCGGCTGACTTCACTCAGATTATCAATCGGGCGGTCGCAATCGCCTCGTTGCCGATTTCTCAATTGAATAATCAGAAGAACGCAATGAGTTCCCAGTCCAGCGCGATCAAGTCGATGCAGGATCAGTTCGGCAAGCTGGGCGGCGCAATTACAGATCGGAAG
>CANNLB010000002.1 GCA_947505565.1 Acidobacteriota bacterium
GTCGAGGCCGAAGTCGCCGATTTGGCCCAGCACCTCGATCACCCGGCCGACGCCGTCGGAGTCTTCGGAGGGGAACTCGAGGATCTCAATATCGACGATGGCGTGGTCGAGTTCGGCGGCATTGCGATAATCCCTCAGCACGGCGCCGGTGCGATCGGGAGCGGTGGAACGGGGAATTTCGTAGCCGTCGGGGATGTAGATCCACTGTTGAATGCGGTCATCATGAGGCTTCACCCAGTTGCCGTGATTGCGGACGCGGAACTCGCCTACGACGGTAGAATGGGCTCGACCAATGATTTGAATGATCTGGCCTTCGGCCTTGCCCTCGCGACCAATCTGGCCGATTTGAACCAGGACGCGGTCGCCGTGCATGGCCGCGGCTGCCTGCTTGGGCGGGATGAAAATATCGCCTTCGAGCCCTTCTATCTTGTGAGCCGGGGTGACGAAGCCGAAGCCGTCGCGGTGGACGCTCAGGCGGCCGGTGGCGAACTCGCGGCTGCCCTTGGCCACAATGAATTGGCCGGTGCGGAACTCGATCAGATCGCCCTTTTGCGTGAGCCGGAGCAGCGTCGCTTCCAGCGCTTCGCGTTGGTCGCCACGCGCGGACAGCTCACGAACGAGGTTCTTAAAGCTGCCCTTGCCATGGGGCAGGCGTTCGATGCGGCTGAGCACTTCGCGGTCAGACAGGTAGAATGAGGGAGTTTCCAAAACGTATGGTCCTCATTAATGTTCCCATCTTATTTCCCGACGGCGCCAATGTCATTGTTGGCCAGAGCCATTTCATCAAGACCGTTGAGGATTTGTATGAAGCGATTGTGAATACAAATCCGGCCATGAAGTTCGGCATCGCCTTCAATGAAGCGTCCGGCCCCTGCCTGACGCGGCACGATGGCAACGACCCGGAACTGATCGCCTGTGCGGTCGACAACGCCCAACGGGTGGCCGCCGGGCACCTCTTTGTCATCGTCCTGCGGGATGGGTTCCCGATCAACATTCTCGGACGGATCAAGGACGTGCCCGAGGTGGTGAACCTGTTCTGCGCCACGGCGAATCCGGTCGCGCTGATCGTCGCCGAAAGTGAGACGGGGCGGGGCGTACTGGGCGTGATTGACGGCCAGAGTCCTAAGGGCGTGGAGACGGCCGAAGATATTGTGGCGCGGAAGGAGTTTCTGCGCAAAATTGGGTACAAGCGATGATCAAAAACGTAGAAGAACTCGAAGACCTTTTGGCCAAGCCGAGCGAGGCGGACGTGGAGGCGATGAGCCGTTTGGGCGGCGATCTGATGATTCTGGGAGTCGGCGGCAAGATGGGCCCGACGCTGGCCATGCGGGCGCGCAGGGCGATGGATCTGGCCGGGTCGCGCGGCCGCGTTTTTGGCGTAGCGCGGTTTTCCGACCTCGACACCCGCGATCGTTTGGCCGCCGCCGGCGTCGAATGCTTGCAGGCGGACCTGCTCGACCGGGCGCAAGTGGAAGCGTTGCCCGAGTGCGAATTTGTGATCCACGCCGCCGGGCGGAAGTTCGGCTCAGCCACCGATCCGGCCTTGACGTGGGCGATGAACGTGCTCGTGCCGGCGATTGTCTGCGAACGATTTCACTCTTCGCGGATTGTGGCGTTTTCGAGCGGCAACGTTTACCCGTTTACCCGGTACGGAGCGGCAGAGGGCGACAACGCGATTCCGGTGGGCGAATATGCCTGGACCGGCTTAGGGCGGGAGCGGATGTTCGAATATCATGCGCGGGTGCAGCAAACGCCGGTGGTGCTACTGCGGCTGAACTATGCGCAGGACCTGCGCTATGGCGTGCTGCTGGAGATTGGAACGAAAGTATTCGAGCGCAAGCCGGTGGACGTGACGATGGGAGCGGTGAACGCGATTTGGCAGGGCGATGCGAACTCGGTGGCGCTGCGGGCGTTTCCCCTGGCAGCCTCGCCGGCGGCAGTCTTGAACCTGGCCGGGCCGGAGACGCTGGGTGTCCGCGCGGTGGCAAAAGCGTTTGGAAGGCACTTCGGGGTGACCCCGGAGTTTGTCGGAGAGGAAGCGGCGGACTCGCTATTAAACGATGCCGGCAAGTGCCATCGGCTGTTTGGGTACCCGAGCGTGACGCCGGACCAGATGATCGAATGGCTCTCTCGATGGATTGGGATGGGGGCACCGACGCATTCCAAGCCGACCGGATTCATGACGCGCGACGGGCGGTTTTAAGCCATGGATGGTTTAGCTTCGTTTCGTAAAGGCGGGGTGATTCCGGCGCATCCGTTGGCGTTGACAGCGGAACGAAAGTTGGACGAACGGCGGCAAAGGGCGTTGACGCGGTACTACGTGGCGGCCGGGGCGAGCGGGGTGGCCGTGGGGGTGCATACGACGCAGTTCGCCATTCGAGAAGCGGGCTTGCTGCGGCCGGTGCTGGAGTTGGCCCGCGCAGAAATGGAGCAGGTCGTGCGGATTGGCGGGGTCTGCGGGCCGACCAAGCAGGCGGTGCGAGAAGCGACGCTGCTGCGCGACTTGGGCTATCACGCGGGACTGCTGAGCTTGGCGGCGCTAGCCAACGCGAACAATCGCAAATTAATTGAACATGTTCAAGAAGTGGCGCAGGTGTTGCCGGTGGTGGGGTTTTATTTGCAGCCGGCGGTAGGCGGCCGGGTGCTGCCGTTTGCCTTTTGGCGGCAGTTTGTCGAGATTGAAAACGTGGTGGGGATTAAGATTGCGCCATTCAATCGCTACCAGACGATCGACGTGATGCGGGCCGTGGCCGAGAGCGGACGGGATATCGCGTTGTATACCGGTAATGACGACAACATTGTGTTGGACCTGCTGAGTGAATATCAGGGTGTGCGGTTTGTGGGCGGTCTTCTGGGGCACTGGTCCGTTTGGACCAAGCGGGCCGTGGAGATGCAGGCGACGATTCGAGAGCACCGGGATCCGTTACGCCTGAACATGGAAGTGACCGATTCCAATGCGGCGTTCTTCGATGCGGCCAACGGGTTTCATGGCTGCATTGCCGGGTTGCATGAGGTCCTACGGCGGCAGGGATTGCTTGCGGGACTATGGTGCCTGGATCCGAACGAGGGCCTGTCGCCCGGCCAAATGGCCGAGATTGATCGGGTCTACGCGGCGTATCCGCACTTGCACGACGACGAATTTGTAGCGGAGCACCGCGACGAGTGGCTGCGCGGGTAGAATACGTTTATGTCAGACTCCAAGATCGATCGACAGCTCGGGTTCAACACCCGGAGCCTCCACGCCGGTTATACGCCGGATCCCACGACCGGCGCTCGGGCGGTGCCGCTCTACCAGACGACTTCGTTTGTGTTCAAAGACTCCGACCACGCGGCGCGTTTGTTCGGTCTGCAGGAGTTTGGGAACATCTATACCCGGATCATGAATCCGACGACCGACGTGCTGGAGAAGCGCGTCGCTTCGCTCGAAGGCGGCGTGGCGGCCTTGGCCGTGGCCAGCGGGCAAGCGGCGCAATTTGTGGCCTTGACGAGTTTGATGGAAGCGGGCGACCATCTGGTGAGTTCGAGCACGCTCTACGGCGGCACCTACACTCAGTTTGACGTCACCTTCCGGCGCATGGGCATCAGCGTAACGTTTGTCGATCCGGACAACCCGGAGAACTTCCGGAACGCGATTACGCCGCAGACGAAGGCGATCTACGGCGAGACGATTTCAAACCCGCGCGGGAACATTCTCGATATCGCGGCGGTGGCCGAGATTGCGCACGCGGCGGGGTTGCCGCTCGTGATCGACAACACGTTTGCGACGCCGTATTTGTGCCGGCCGATTGAACACGGGGCGGATATCGTGCTGCACTCGTTGACGAAGTTCATCGGTGGCCACGGAACGTCGATCGGCGGCATCATCGTCGACGCCGGGAAGTTCGACTGGAAGACGAGCAAGCATTCGCTGCTGAATACCCCGTCGCCGGCGTATCATGGCTTGAACTTTGCGGAAGTTTTGGGGCCGATCGCGTTTATCATCAAGGCGCGCGTGGAAGGATTGCGGGACATCGGTCCGGCGCTGAGCCCGTTCAATTCGTTCCAGTTCCTGCAGGGCTTGGAGACATTGGGACCGCGGATGGACCGGCACGTTTCGAACGCGGTGGCCGTGGCGACGTTCCTGGAAGGCGATTCGCGGGTGGCGTGGGTGAAGTACCCGGGCTTGGCGAGCAGCCCGTACCATGCTTTGGCGATGAAGTATCTGCCGCAGGGCGCGGGGGCTGTGTTCAGCTTCGCGTTGAAGGGCGGGGCCGAAGCGGGCAAAACGTTTGTGGATTCGCTAAAGGTGTTCTCGCATTTGGCCAACGTGGGCGATGCGCGGAGCTTGGTGATTCAGCCGGCGGTGACGACGCATCAGCAGTTGACGGCCGAGCAACAAGCGGCGGCGGGCGTGGAGCCGGGTATGGTTCGGCTGTCGGTCGGGATCGAGGATATCGACGATCTGCTGTGGGATATTGAGCAGGCGTTGGCGGCCGTTTAGGCTTAGTGCGATGCGGGGAGCGACGTAAGCCCGAGGCCAGTGCCCAGTGGCAAAACTAGCTTCCCGTTCACCACCCGAACACCGCGAAACGGGTCGTTCGAAATCAATAGGTTCCCATCGAGATCGGCGTGATCGACCAGCGGAGAAAGCTGCGCCGCGGCCGTAATCGCCACCGAACTCGAGATCATGCAGCCGAGCATCGTCTTCATCCCAAGACTGCGGGCGATCTGGATCATGCGGTAACCCTGCAGCAGACCACCAGCCTTGTCGATCTTGATATTCACCGTGTCAAAGGCGTCGGCCAGCTTCGGAATATCCGCCGGGCGCAGGCAAGCCTCATCAGCGATCATCGGGATGTGGATGCGCTGCCGAATCCACTTGTGTTCCTCAATCAAGTGCGCGGCCATCGGCTGCTCAATCGAAATCACGCCCATCGTTTCGAGCCAGTTGATCTTGCGGACCGCCTCTTCTTTCGTCTTAAATCCCTCGTTGGCATCCACGCGCAACGGCTTCTTCGTCACACTGCGCACCGCCTCGATCACTTCCTCATCTGTATCCAAACCAACCTTCACCTTCAGCTCCGGATACGCTTCGGCCTCTCGGACCTTTTGCCGAATCACGTCGGCCTTGTCGATACCGATCGAAAACGTTGTCAGCGGCGCGTCCTGCGGATCCAGGCCCCAGAGCGCATGCACAGGCAGCCCGCGACGCCGTGCAACCCAGTCGTGGATTGCGATATCGACAGCAGCCTTGGCCGCCCAATCGCCGGGACTCTTCTGCCGAACCCAGTCGGTGACTTTGCCGTAGTGGCGCAGGTCCATCCCGGCGAGTTCCGGTGCTAACTGCTGGACGAACTTGACGCCGGCCTCGGCCGTCTCACCGTAGCGGACAATTCCAGCCCCCTCGCCGCGGCCCGTGATTCCCTCGGCCGTGAGATTGACGTAAAGGACATCCCGAAAGGTGCTCGAACTCATCACCGTCGTCCAAGTGTGCTTCAAGTGCAAGCGTTGGACTGTAGCGGTGACCGCGGGGGTGGCAGCGGCCAACGCCGGTAGGGCGGCGAGCCCGAGCATCGATCGACGAGTCATCCTACTTGGCGCAGTGGAGGGCGAACGCGTGCTGCAACTCTTGCGCGATCATAAACATATCGCGGCTCTCGATCTGATGGCGATGCATCATGTAGACCGGCTTGCCGTCTTTGAAAATGGCAACCGATGGGGAACTGGGCGGCAGGGGCGAGAGGAGCTCGCGCACGCGGGCCACGGCGTCCACATCTCCGCCCGCGAATACAGTCGCGGCGACGTCAGGCTTGATCGGAGAATCAGCCAGGGCGCGGACGATGCCGGGACGGGCCTTGCCGGCGGCGCAACCGCAGACCGAGTTCACTACCATCAAGACGGTACCTTTGCCGGGCGCCAAAACGGCGTCGACTTCTTCCGGGGTACGGGTTTCCACGACGCCGTACTTGGTCAAATCTTGGCGCATGATGCCGATCAAATGCTCTGGATATTGCATATCTCTAATATACTGACCTTTAATGCTCCGTAGAAATCTTCTCGCAACATTGGCCGCGCCGCTCGCGCACGCCGCCGTCACTTTGCCAGCCAACGTCGGGCTCAAGGCCGACTCCTCCGCGCCGCGCTCGGAGTGTGGCATCGGGGCGCTCATGCCTTGGGCGGACGCGCTCTGGGCCGTAACCTACAACTCCCACACGGCGCGCACCGGCACGGGCCTAGCGCTCTATCGCATCGACGAAAACCTGAAGATGGAGCAGGTGCATGTCCACAACGGCACCCACGCCAACCGGATGATGCATAAGGAATCGAGCCAGTGTTTCATTGGTCCCTACGCCATTGACGCCAAAGGCAACCACCGGGTAATCACCACGTTGCTCGAACACCGGCTGACGGCCACGATGCGGCATTTGACCGATCCCGCGGGCCGGGTCTACATGCTGACGATGGAAGGCCTACTGTTCGAAGTGGACGTGCAGACCCTGAAGGCGACCGTCGTCGTGAACGTGATTGAACAGATGGGGATCAAGGCGCGGCCTCATTTCAAGGGCGGTTTTACGGGGCAGGGAAGAGTCGTGATCGCCAACAATGGTTTCTACAACTACGGCGACAACGACGCCGGGTTGTTTGAATGGGACGGCAAAGGTTGGAACGTGCTCTCCCGCAAGCCGCACATGGACTGCGCCGGCCGACAGGACATGGGTGGCGTCATCTTCTGTTCCGGGTGGGACGAGATGTCGGTGGTCCTATGGGCGCTCGTGAAAGGGAAGTGGCAGCGGTATCGTTTGCCGAAGTCAAGCCAAGCGTTCAACCACGCTTGGCAAACGGAGTGGATGCGGATCCGCGAAGTGGAGACCGAGCACTACTTGCTCGATATCCACGGCGGCATGTTCGAGTTGCAGCCGATCGCGTTTGAAGATCGGATCTGGGGTATCAAACCGATCTGCCAGCATCTGCGGATCATCCCGGACTACACCGCCTTCCGAGGGATGCTCGCGTTGGGCGGGAACCAGACGACACCGAATGCCGATAACAACGTCGTCGTTGGTCAGCCGCAGGCGGGCATCTGGTTCGGCGTAACCGACGATTTGTGGAAGTGGGGGAAGCCAGGCGGTTGGGGCGGGGTTTGGCGTAAGTCCGTCGTCAAAGCCGGCGAAATAAGTGAGCCGTATCTGATGACCGGTTATGATAAGAAGGTTTTGCACATAAAAGCCGGCGGTGCGGTGAAGATCGAGGTGGACTTCCTGGGCGATGGTTCGTTTGAAACCTACGCCACCAGCAGCGGCACTTCGTACCGAACGTTTCTCTTTCCCGCTGGCTTCTCGGCCCATTGGGTTCGTCTGGTAAGTGAGGTCGCCACCACCGCTACAGCGGAGTTCCACTACACGTGATCCACCAGCGGTGGTTGAAATCCACCACCGGCGTTGTGATGGGATTGTTGAAAATACGGTGGTTACGAGTTGGCGAGGCGATTGCAACTGTAGAGTACGGGAGGAACCACTCATGTTCCGCATTTTTCTTTCCGCAGTTGCCTTAGCCACTCTCTCCGGTGGCGCCGGGTTCGCTCAGGACGTCGAAGAGCAGGGCCGCGGAGTAGCGCGTGTGAGTCTTATCTCCGGCGATGTTTCGGTGCGCCGGGGCGATACGAGTGAATGGCTAGCGGCGGCGATAAACGCTCCGCTGCTTTCGGAAGACCGGGTGTTGACCGGAGCAGGATCCCGGACTGAAGTCCAGTTTGATTCCAGTAACTTCGCCCGTCTGTCGGCGGGAGTGGAGTTACGGTTGGCCGATATCGAAAATCGACGGTTTTTGGTTCGCTTGGCGGTGGGCACGATGACGTGGCGGGTGCTGCGCGATCGAGACGCCGAAGTCGAGATCTCAACGCCGAACATCTCGGTACGTCCCATGAAGAAAGGGGTTTACCGCGTGTCGGTGCTCGGGGATGGCACGACCGAGGTGACGGTGCGGAACGGCGAAGCCGAAATCTTTACGCCGCAGGGCACAGAGCGGCTGAAATCCGGCAAGACGCTGCTTGCTCGCGGTACCTCCGCCGATCCCGAGTTCCGTACGGCCGAGGCAATTCCGATGGACGATTTCGACCGTTGGAACCAGAGCCGCGATCGAGACCTGGAACGGAGCGAAAGCTATCAAAATGTGAGTCGGGACATCTACGGCGCAGAGGACATGGACGGCCACGGCCGGTGGATCAACTCGCCGGAGTATGGCCGGGTTTGGGCACCGACGACCAGCGTCGGCTGGGCGCCCTACCGCAACGGTCGCTGGAGTTGGATCGACTACTACGGCTGGTCGTGGGTGAGCTACGACCAGTGGGGCTGGGCGCCCTATCACTATGGTCGTTGGTACAACCAGGTAGGCATTGGTTGGTGCTGGTGGCCGGGTCGTTCGAATGCCCGCCACTATTGGAGCCCGGCGCTGGTCGGCTTCTTCGGCTGGGGCGGAGGAGGCGGTTTCGGCGGCGGAATCGGCGTTGGATTTGGGAACTGGGGCTGGGTGCCGCTGGCGCCGTTTGAGACCTATAACCGTTGGTATGGGAGCCGCTACTATGGTGGCTACCGAAATGGGAATTTTGGTAATAACATCAACATCACCAATATTAACGTGACCAATGTCTATCGGAACGCGCGCTTCGACAACGGCGTGACGGTAATCAACGGGCGCGACTTCGGACGGGGATCGGTAAACCAAATCCGTTACGACCGAAAAGAACTGAACAACGCTTCGTTTGTGCGGGGCCAACTGCCGGCCACTCCCGACCGGGAAAGCACCCGCTGGAGCGACCGGGCGGCCAGCGGTCAAGTGGGATCGACGCGCGGCGACGACCGGTTCTATAGCCGGGGCCAGCCCTCTAGGATCGACCGGGTTCCGTTCGAAAACCAGCGGACGGCGATGGGCGAAGTTTCGCGCCGGACGTTTGGCAGTGAGATCGCAAACCGCACGCCGACCGAAAGCCGAGGCGGCACATCCGGCGGTGGTGGCAACATAATGGAGCGGGGCGGAGCCCGCCCCGAACAACCCGCCGAGCGACGTGGCGATACGGTCCGGAGTGGCGATGGCAACACCGACGGATGGCGGCGGTCGAGCGATGGCGGAACGCGCGCCGTCGCTCCTTCGACCCCCGGCGACAGGATCCGTGGGGGCGGGGAATCGGTGACGCGCGGAGAATCGAACCGCGGCGGGGATACCGGCGGATGGCGGCGCTTCGGGGATGCCTCGACACCGCGTAACGACACAGGTGCAACGGGCGGCGCGACGCGCGGCGAGATGAACCGGGGCGGCACAACGACTCGCGGGAACGATACCGGCTGGGGTCGCTTTGGCACCACCCGAGCGGACGATGCGGGATCCCGCAATCAGACGATCCCCGACCGGGGCACGACCCGCGGCGGAGACACGGGCCGGAGCACGGAACGGCAAACGATTCCGGATCGGGGGAGCCGGAGCGGCGACTTTGGCCGGAGCGCGGAACGGCAAACGATTCCGGATCGGGGGAGCCGCAACGGCGACTTTGGCCGGAGCACGGAACGGCAAACGATTCCGGATCGGGGGAGCCGGAGCGGCGACTTTGGCCGGAGCACGGAACGGCAAACGATTCCGGATCGGGGGAGCCGCAACGGCGATTTCGGTCGGAGCGTGGAGCGGCAGACAATCCCGGATCGCGAGAGCCGGGGCGGTGATTCGGGCGGATCGCGGGTCGGCGGCCCGGTGATTCGGGAACGTTCAAATGATGGAGGGGGTTCCCGCGGTGGTGACGCCGCCGGAAGCGCCCCGCGCGGCGGCGGGGGCCGAAACAAGTAAGGATACCGAAGAGCGGTCCTCCGATGGCCGCTCTTCTTCGCTATTACCCGTGATTGGATCGCGGAGCGAAGCGGCAAGGTCGAAGGCATCCTTTCCACCAACCGGGTCGAGCGGTGTAAAATCGAAGCTCGTGGAAATGTTGGTCGAAGCGAAGGGCACGAACAATCGGGCCAAGCCAACCCGATACTTGACGCACCGGTATCTAGATGACCTTCTGCGCCTTCGGTTCCAAGAGTTGACATAATACATATTCTGCGAAGTTCTGGATTGCACGTTTCCGTCATCATTCCCACCCTTAATGAAGAGATCGCGCTGCCCGGGCTCATCGACGCCCTGCGGCGTATCGACCATTCGATCGAGCTCATTGTGGCCGATGGCGGGAGCGATGACCGAACCTGTGAAGTTGCTGGCGCTGCCGATCGACTGGTAACCACCGCGAAAGGTCGTGGTGCCCAACAAGCCGCTGGCGCATCGATCGCGACCGGAGAAGTACTCTGGTTCTTGCACGCAGACTCCACGCCCAACGCCAATTCAGTCTCCGCTATCCGCGACGCCCTCGTCGACCCCTCGACGGTCGGAGGAAACTTCACTCTCCGTTTTGAAGGCGACAGCCAGGCCGCGCGTACCTTGACCCGGATCTATCCTCTGTTTCGCCCCTTGGGCCTTTGCTACGGCGATTCCGGCATCTTCGTTCGCCGCCAGACGTACGAGGCAGTCGGCGGTTTCAGCCCCTTGCAGCTGTTCGAGGATGTTGACCTCGTGAAGCGTCTGCATCGAGCCGGGCGCGTCGTACGACTGCCGTGTGTCCTAAAAACGTCCTGCCGTCGCTTCGAACATCGAAACGTTTTGGGCATGTTTGCCCATTGGACGGTGCTGCAAATTCTCTATTGGTTGGGTGTCAAGCCCGACTGGTTAGCCCGGCGCTACGCGCCGATTCGGGAGCATTCGAAATGATCTTGGTGACAGGTGGTACCGGAACGGTTGGCCGCCAAATGGTGCCCGCCTTGGCTCGTCTCATGCCGAGCGAGGAGATTCGGCTTCTACGGCGGCCCAGCGCGGACATCCGATTGCCGGGATTGGGCCTTTCAACCGACGATCGATGCGCCTTACAAAGCCAGGTACGCGTGATCATTCACTGCGCCGCGGAAGTCCGTTTCAACCTTCCACTCGATGAGGTCAGGGCCACAAATCTGGAAGGAACTCGGCAAATGCTCGAGTTTGCCCATGGTTGCCCCCATCTCAATCGATTCGCCCACGTGAGTACGCTCTATATTGCCGGGCGGCGCGAAGGCTGGGTTCGAGAAGAGCCTCTAACGCACAATGCCGGCTATTTCAATACTTACGCCCAGTCCAAGCACGAAGCCGAAGCACTTGTCCTATCCGAGAAACGGTTACCCGTTTCCATCCATCGACTCAGTTCTGTCATGGGGGGGGGCGGCCACGTCGAACAAGTAATTCGGATGATACCGTTCAGTTCGGAGTTTCCGATGTTACCCGGCCAACCTCACGTTCCGGTTGACTTAGTAAGCTCAGAATGGACGGGTCAAGCCTTAAGTTTGCTGATTGCCAAACATTTTCAAGTGGGAGCGATTCGCCACTTATGCACGGGACCGGACGCGGCACCAACTTTTGGCGAAATCATGGACATTGCGTATGGCACCCACGGGCGCCGCCCGAAGTTAGTCCCGGTAGCGATGTTTGAATGGGCGCTGAGGGCCGCTGCGAGTTCCCGGGAATGGCGGGCGTTGGCTGGCTTGGCGACGTTTTTACCGCACTTAGCCGTCGCCCAACCGTTTGACCCGGGAGCAACCGGGGAAATCCTTTCCCACGCCGGCCTCGCCCCCCTGCATGGCCGTGAACTCCTGGCCGCGGCGATGGCGGAGGTCCTCGCCTAAAGCGTTCCCGCGTTCTCCCGGGTAATGCGCCGAACCGGCAGATCCAACCGCCGCGTCGGTGTCTCTCCGCGCAGCTTCAACGCCAGCGAGCGCACCGCCTCATATCCAATTCGGTCGGGATCCTGCACTAGCATTACGTCGAGAGCACCCGCGTTCAGCGCCCCCCGATGCACGTCGCTGTTATCAAACGTCACCACCTTCACCTTACCCGCCAATCCGCGGCTCTCGACCGCCTGAAGAATCCCAATTGAAGCCGCCTCGCTCGACCCGAACATCGCTTGTAAGCCCGGTTGCGCCGTCAGGATATTCTCCGCCGCCGCCCGCGAGCGCGCGCGTTCCCCCATGCCGAACTGCCGCGCCACCAGCCGTACCCCAGGAAACTCCTTCGCCAACGTCTGCTCAAAACCCCGCTCCCGTAACCCTGTCGACGCCCCGCCCGGCTTCTGCATCACCATGGCGGTAGTTCCCTGCCCCTGCAGCAACCTTCCAATCTCCCGCGCCGCCAAACATCCTGCCGCAAAATTATCCGTCGCGACAAAGGTCACGTAGTTTTCCAAATTGACCGCCGAATCAAAAACACTCACAGGAATTCCGGCTGCGATCGCCCGTTCGAGAGGGGCAACCAGCGCGCGCTCATCGGTGGCCGAAATCGCCAACGCGTCCACCCGTTGCGCCACAAACGCATCCACAATCTGAATCTGGCGCGAATGGTCGGTCTCCTCGTTTGGCCCGTTCCAAAGAACCTCCACGCCAAACTCTTTGGCGGCGCGATCCACCCCGCCGTGAATGGAAACGAAAAAGAGATGAGCGGTCGCTTTGGGAACGACCGCGATGCGGGGTAGACCGCGCCGGGCGCAAGAGCCTAGCAGCGCGGCAGCAAACAGAGTTCGACGAGGCAGCACCCCGCTAGCATACGCCTAAACAGTGCGTTGAAAATCGGTCTCGTCCTTCCACGCCTCCAGCGTGTTGTAGACGATCGGACAGTAGGTCGCCCGATCCGGCATCTCCCACATCCGCCACGCCAGCGATCCAGGCCCGCTCGTCAGATGCGGAAAATGTCGGCAAGCCGTTGGTCGATGCCGATAGATCAGGCACTCATTGCCGTGGAGAAACACGCAACTGCCGTCCTCGTTCCGCCTCAGAATCATGCCTTCATCGGCCGACTCTTCGACGCACTCCTCCATGAAATCGTTCACACGCATCCCCGCGCCCTTGGCCACGGATTCAATCTCGCGCTCCTGCAAACGCGCCGTCGCACTCCGGCAGCAGTTCGCACACGAAAGGCATTCGGTCTTTTTTTCGATATCGTCAGAAATAATCTTTAATCGCCGCTCGACGATAGCGTGCCGCTTCATGTGAAGGCGCAAACGCAGGTTTTCGTCGCGTTTCAATTCGCCGAGACGCTTTATTTGGACGAGGTCGGTAACGAGAGGACGTTCACTCATACCTCTATAATGAAGTATTCCTGACTGCTTATGAGTTTGCTGATTGAAAGCCACCTTCCGGGAGTTAAACTCCTTCGCCGCGGTAAAGTTCGCGATGTCTACGAAATCACCCCCACTCAGCTTCTGATGGTGGCCACCGACCGCGTGTCGGCCTTTGACGTCATCCTCGGAAGCGGCATCCCGGACAAGGGCCGGGTGCTGACCCAACTCTCCCTCTTTTGGTTCGATTTTCTCCGGGACGTCGTTCCGAACCATATCATCAGTACCGATGTCGACGAGTTCCCCGAGCCTTTGCAGCCGTTCCGCGACCAGCTTGAAGGCCGGTCGATGTTCATTCATCGAGCGAAGATGGTGGACGTGGAGTGCGTGGCGCGCGGCTATTTGTCCGGTTCCGGCTGGAAGGAGTACCAGCAGTCAGGCACCATCTGCGGCATTCCGCTGCCGGCTGGCTTGCGCGATGGAGACCGGCTCCCTTCCCCCATTTTTACTCCTGCCACCAAAGCCACCACCGGCCACGACGAGAACATCCCTTTTGAGCATGTCGTCGAGAGCGTCGGGATCAAACTAGCCAGCCAGCTTCGCGATCTCACGCTGAAAATCTACGACCGCGCCGCCGCCTACGCCGAAACTCGCGGCATCATCCTAGCAGACACTAAGTTCGAGTTCGGCTACGTCGACGGCCGTTTGGTCGTCGCCGATGAGGTTCTCACCTCGGACAGCTCGCGTTTCTGGCCCCGCGCCACCTACAAACCCGGCGGACCGCAGCCTTCCTACGATAAACAGTACGTGCGCGACTACCTCGAAACGCTCGGCTGGAACAAGCAGGAACCCGGCCCGGAACTGCCCGATGAGGTCGTCGCCAAAACTCGCGAAAAATACGTCGAGGCCTATCGTGTCCTGACCGGTAAAAAACTGTGAACCTGCTCGACCTCGTGTTCGGCGTGATCCTTTTGATCTCTGTCTTCTCCGGCTTTCAAAAGGGATTCGCTCGCATCGGCATTGGAATGGCCGCCACGATTCTCGCGGTTCTTCTCGCCGCGCTGTACTATGCCGAAGCGGGGAGGCCATTGCGGGAATATACCAGTTCGGTCGGCGTCGCAAATTTCTTGGGCTATCTTGGGATCTTCACCGCTGTTCTGATCGTCGGGGCGCTTCTCGGCCACGCCGCCACGAAGTTTTTCAAATGGGTCGGCCTGTCCTGGCTCAATCGGGCGCTCGGCGGTGCCGTCGGGCTTCTCCGCGGACTCCTCATCGCTATCGTCATCCTCATGGCTTCTAGCGCGTTCCTGCCCGGAGATCCACCCAGTCTCGTTGTCCGTTCCACTCTCGCCCCTTACCTGCTCGACTCATCGAAAATTCTGTCGAACGTAATGCCCAAAGAGTTCAAACAAGAGTTTTTGAAAAACTACGACAAGGCCAAGAAAGCCTGGTTCGATCCGTTTCGCGATCAGATCCGCCGCATTGAATAGTCCCCTATGAACCTTCTGATTTTCGACCTCGACGGCACCCTCGTCGATTCCAAGCAAGACCTGATCGATTCCGTCAATGCCACCCGCGGCTATATGAGTATGGCACCGCTACCTGGTGAGTTAGTCGCCAAATACGTCGGCCGCGGCGCGCTGGCCCTGATTCAAAGTGCTCTCGGCGATGCGGCGACGAAAGAACAGGTAGAACGCGCCCACACCTTCTTCATCGAGTACTACGGCGCCCATATGCTCGATAAGACCGTCCTCTATGACGGCGTCCGCGAAGCCCTGGACCGCCTCCGCACCAAGGGCCACACGCTCGCCGTGCTCACCAACAAGCCCGTTCGATTCTCTGAGCGCATGATGGCTCAACTCGGACTCGCCCAGCATTTCGTTCGCATCTATGGCGGCAATAGCTTTGAGCCGAAGAAAAAACCGGATCCGATCGGCATTCTGACCCTCCTCGGCGAAACCGGCATCAGCAAGGCGAAAACGATCATGGTCGGTGACTCCTCGGTAGATATCCGCACAGCCCGCAATGCCGGGGTGCAGGCCTGCGGTTGCCTCTGGGGCTTCCAGCCGGAGACGTTTATCGCTGAACCACCGGACTTCCAGATTGAGCATCTCGGCCAACTGGTGGACCGCCTCACCGGCGAATAACGGTAGAATCAAAAGCTGTGTTTGCATCGCTGCTCGCGGCTACCATTTTCACCGTTCTTGACGTCGAACGAGTCCCCGTAAACGGTGACCCGCTCCGAGCGGTTATCCACGTAGAGGCTCCGGCCCAGCCCCGGGCGCTGGCCTGTGACGTTCTCATCGTGGGAGCCGGCATGGGGGGCGTCGCCGGGGCCCTTCGCGCGGCTGATCGCGGCCGCACCGTCTGCCTCACGGAAGAATCGTCCTGGGTCGGCGGCCAAACTACGGCTGGTGGCGTTTCCGCCCTGGATGAGCACAAATTTATCGAAATTACCGGCGCGCCACTGACCTACCTCCAGTTTCGCCAGAAGCTTCGCGGCGCTTACGGCGGCATCGCCAACCCCGGCGCCTGCTACGTCTCTTCCCTCTGCTTCGAACCCAAGGCCGCCGTCAAGATCCTGGACGAAATGTTGGCCAGCCGGTCGAACATCACGGTCCTTCGCCGCACCAAAATTGTCGAACTCACCCGGGCCGGCAACCGACTCACCGCTGCCTTGGCGGTCAACCTAGATTCCAAACAGTTCGTCCGCATCACCCCCGGCTACGTTCTCGATGCCACTGAAATGGGCGATATGCTGCCAATGGCCGGGGTTCCCTATATCCTCGGAGCCGAGAGCCGCGCCCAAACCGGCGAGCCCCACGCCCCGGAAAAGCCGAATCCAGCTTGCGTCCAAAGCTTTACTTATCCGTTCATCATTGAATCCCGCCCCGGCGAAAATCACTCCCTCCCCAAGCTTTCCGACCACGAAGCAATCGTCAAACGTCAGAATTTCAGCTTGCGCATGAACTACCCCTCCGAGTACGGTTGGAAGGGTGAAGTGCTCTATAGCATGTACGGCGACGATCTCCCGATACCGAACAACATGTCCCCTCGCCCGTTCTTCTCCTGGCGACGAGTGAAAACCCCCAATATCGCCCTAATGAACTGGCCCCGGCAGGACTACCACGAAGAGTCGATTCTCGACCGTTCTCCCGCCGACCAAGCCCGCATCCTGCAGCAGGCCAAACGAACCTCTTACGCCTTTCTCGCCTGGCTCCACTACGATCTCGGCCACCCGGAAATGAAGCTCTTGCCCGAACAGATGGGCACAGCCGACGGACTCTCCATGGTTCCCTATATCCGCGAAAGCCGCCGCATGGTAGCCCGCGAAACCGTCCGCGAGCAGGACATCGTCGCCGAATTCCAACCCGGCCCCCGCGCCCGCCACTTCCCTGCCTCGGTCGGCACCGGCTTCTATATGGTGGATATCCACCCCTGCGGGGCCAACGAAAAGGGCCGTATGATGATGCCGCGCCCCTTTCAAATCCCCCTCGGCGCGCTCCAGCCCAAAGATCCGATCGAAAATTTTCTCCCCGCCGGCAAGAACATTGGCGTCACCCACTTAGCCAATGGCGCCTACCGCCTGCATCCGATTGAATGGAATATCGGCGAGTCCGCCGCGATCCTTGCCACCCTCGGCCCCAATCAGACGCTCGACCGCGAACTGACCGACGCCGGCATCCCGCTCTTCTGGTTCGACGATCTGGCACCCTCCCATCCTCGTTTTCCCGCGATTCAACTCACCGCCCAACGCGGACTCTACCCGACCAGCCCCCTGGATCTGCACGCTTCCCCTGACGCTCCCGTCAGCCGTGGCGAAGCTGCCCAAATCCTCGCCACCCTCTTCGCCCTTCCCGCCGAACGCCCCGCCGCCATCACCATGGCCGTCGAGCAGGGTTGGATGGCCGCCGACCATCGCAACTGGTTCCATGCGGATTTGCCTTTGCTCTGGACCGACTGGCGCACGAAAGCCTTCCCCCGCCAGTTCCCTGCCCTCCCCGCTAAGATCGGCCCCGTCACCCGAGGAGAACTCGCGCAGTATCTCGCCAACGCCATTCCTTGAATCAAATGCCTTCTACCGCACCTTCGAAACCGGTCATCAAAGATCCCTACGCCTACCACGAGGAAGACGTCGCCGAACCGCCGCGCCGACTCGGCCAGATCCTGCGCCGCATCGGTCCCGGCATGATCCTGGCGGCCTCGATCGTCGGCAGC
>CANNLB010000003.1 GCA_947505565.1 Acidobacteriota bacterium
GCATCGGGCGCATGCGGTGCCCGAAGAGATCGACCGTCAGGTGGCGCGGCTCAAGCTTGAGGCGCTCGGTTTGAAGATTGATCGGCTGACTCCGGAACAGGAAGCCTACTTGGCGAGCTGGCCGGAAGCAAATTAAGATAAGGATTCCATGGCATTACTCGAAGGTTGCAAGCACGAAGTAGAATTGACCGTCCCGCTGCTGACGATTGCGGACGAAACGGATAAGGCGGTCGAGAAGATCCGCACCAAGGTACAACTACCGGGGTTCCGTCCGGGCAAGGTGCCGGCGTCCCTGATTCGCCAACGGTTTCAGAGCGAGATCCGTCAGGATGTGATGGAAGCGGCGATTCCGAAGGCGTTCCATGAATACGCGACGGCGGAGAAGCTACAGGTTGTGAGCCAACCGAATGTGGTGGACATGAAATGGGAAGGCAACGAACCGATGTGGTTCAAGGCTCAATTCGAAGTGGCGCCGGAATTTGAGTTGGAGGATAACTACCGCGGGTTGACGGTGCCTTACGCGCAGCCGACGGTGGAGGACGCGACGATCGAAGAGCGCCTGGCAACCTTGCAGCAGCAGAAAGCGGAGTATGTGAATGTGGATCCGCGGGCGGCCGAGAGTGGCGACCATGTGCTGGTGGAGCTTGAGAGCCTGAGTGGCGCGACGACGGCGATCAATGAAAAAGAGATCGCGCTCGAGCTGGGAGCCGAGGTGACGTTGCCGGCGTTCAACGAGAACGTGGTGGGCATGGAACCGGGCGACGAGAAGCAGATCGAGATTGTGTATCCGGAAGATTATGGGGCGGAGAATCTGGCGGGTAAGACGGTTAATTTCCGGGTGAAGCTGACGACGATTCGGCGAAAAGAGCTGCCGGAGCTGAACGACGATTTTGCGCAGGACTTGGGCGACTTCAAGACATTGGACGAGTTGCGGGCGGCGATTAAGCGGTCCATGCTGGCGGAGAAGGAACGTGAGGCGCAGGGCGCATCGCGGGAGAAGTTGCTGGATGCTCTGGTTGGCTTGTACGACTTCCCGATTCCGGAAGTGTTCGTGGAGCGGCAGGCGGAGAGTTCGCTGGAGCAGCGGCTGCAAGGGTTGGCCGAACAGGGCATTGACCCGCGGAAGCTGAACTTGGACTGGGCTAAGCTGCGGGAATCGCAGGTGCCGCAGGCGACCAAGGACGTGCGGGCTTCGTTGTTGCTCGAGCGGATTGGGGAGCGGGAGGCGATCCACGCGACATCGGAAGAGGTTGACGCCGAGGTGAATCGGATCGCTCGTCAAGAGCGGGCAGCGGTGGCGTCGGTGCGGCGTCGGCTGGAGAAAGAAGGGGTAATCGGGCGTATTGCCGGGCACATCCGGACGGAGAAGATCCTGTCGTTTTTGTTTGAGCAGGCGACGAAAGTGGCGCCGGAGCCTGAAGTCGCGGCGATTGAGGCTCCGGCCGAAAGCTAAGTCGGGACGAGCCATTGGTGGCTGAGACGAATCATAGTCACCTGGCCCGATAGCGATTTTTGCTGTTGAGCCCGGTGGCTATGGGCTCCGAGTAGTTCTTAGTCATGGTGGACGGGGACGTTGGTGGGTCCCCGGCTTTGGATCATCGCTAAGGTTTTGGCCATGGCGGCTTTGTGGCCCTTGCTTCCCGTCGGCAGGAATCGTCGGCGAAGCGAGGAGTAGTAGTGGACCTCATCCGATTCCTGGCGGGCCTCGGAGGGGCGACTACTGCACCTTCTACCTTCGTCGAGGGCCTTGGGGACGCGTTGATTTTGCCGCCGACGGCGGCGTGGGCCTTAGTGGGCCTATGCTTTGGGCTCTAACGGCTGGACAGCACGAGCCGATTGTACGTGATTGCGGTGATGACAGGCCAGGGGGCGAGCGATGGGAGCAGAGCCGTTTATCCTGGCGCGGGAAGGGGCCGAGTTCTGTTTCGACTTTAATCCGACGGTGGACCGGATTCGGGTCGTGAGGATTACGAGGCAGGATTTGCGGCCGGATCCGGATCCGGATACGGGAGCGTCGTCGACGACGCTGTATGCGATCGACGCCGATACGCGCGTGCCGCAGAACGTGGTGGGGGTATTGCGCATCGACATGTCGGAGCTGGCGGGGTTTGATATTTTGCCGACGACGTGGTTGCTGGGAGTGTTTGACCGGGCGGATCAGGCGTCGGGGATCGTGTTGCCGACTTGAGAGGACGGGGACGTCTACACTGGAAATAAGTAAGCGCTGCATGTCCAGACAGGTACTCCATCTTCATACGTATTTTCTCTTCCCGTTCGTGATTGAACGGGAGGTGGTGGCGGACGCGCATCCGGAGCATTGGCGGGGGCAGCGCACATGGATTGATGGCGTGGACGATTTTGTTCAGGCCGAGAGCAGTGCGGCGGCGCGGACGCCGCTGGTGGAGCACTTGGGGCCTTGGCGGCGAGTTTCGTACGGTCAATTTGACCAGGACTCGTCGGCCTACCAGGACATGGTGTTTTTCCATCCGTTCGTGCGGCGGGTGTTTTTTGACGTGAAGGCGGGTTGCGATGCGACGGGGGAGCAGGAGACGATGGTCCGCTGCTATGAGCTGCCGTTGCCGGCGGCGGGGAAGGTGCAATGGACGGCGTCGGTGCCGAACCGGCGGCACGTGACGGTGGACGTCACGGATTTGCGGCTATTTTTGTTTGCGAATGGCGTGGGGATTTTGTCGGTGGGGGTGGAGAAGTTTGACCTGCCGTTTGGGGAAGCGCTGTGGGTGAACGAGATGATGCGGAAGGTGTATCCGACGAGCGGGCGGCAGCGTCGGGAGGGGCGAATTCCTCACTTGTCGCGAATGCATCTGGGTGGTACGACGCTGACCGAGGAGACGTTCGAGGGTGGGGCGCTCGTGAGCTTCCAGCCGCCGTTGACGCGGGTGATTCGGGATTTGCTGTACTTTTTAGACTATGGGCGGCGGGAGTATGAGCAGATCTTCGATGAGCGGATGATCGTGTATTCGTACGTGGCGGTGGAGCCGGCGGCGGAGGGGGAGAGCTACGTTTACAGTGATGAGCTGCAGGTGATGCTGAGCCGGTTTCTGTACGTGGATCGGAATGGGGACGAGTTCCGTTATGACCCTTTGTTTATGCGGGAGCAGATGAAGGAGCACCTGTATACGCGGTGGGCGCATGAGGGGACTTACTACGGATTCACTCGTTACTCGAACGTGACGCTTTCGTTTGGGGTTTCAGACCGGGGCGACCATCTGATGCGGGAAGGGGCGTTGATTCACCGGATGTTCGTGACGCGGCACTACCTGATGGCGGTGGTGGCGCTGTTCTATCGGGCGGCGTTGCTGGACTTTACGGAGAACATCGCGCTCGTTTCGCGGCGGCTGTATTTGGACCTGCAGAGCGGGGCGTTGACGCGGCAGAACATGGCGATTGCGACGGATTTGCGGAGTGATTTCCTGAACTTTTCGAACTACTGGTACTTTACCGAGTTGGCGAATAAGGACGAGGAGATTGAGCACTTTGCGCAGCAATGCAGGGCGTTTCGGGTGGAGGAGTTGCGGAAGGAGATCCAGGAAGAGCTGGAGAGCATGAACGCTTCGATTCTCGAGTTCAACCAGAGCCGGTCGACGGACGCGGTGAACCGGTTGGCGGTGTTGAGCATGATCTTCGGCGCAGGCGCGGTGTTGACCGGGTTCTTTGGGATGAACTTCGGGCAGGAGTTTGGGGCGTTGTTTTTCACGGCGACGCCGGGGCGGGAGTGGATCCACTATGGGTCGGTGATGGGGGTGTCGTTGATTGCGATGGGGACGATTGGATTTGGGGTGTTTTTGGTGACGTCGAACTGGCGGGATTACCGGTCGATACTGCGGGGGCGGCACGCGCGACGGCGGGCGCACCGGTGGTTTAGTATTCGCAATCGAGGGTGAGGTGAACGGATGGCGAGAACGGCAACCCTTATGTTCCACGGGATGGGCCGGGAGCAGGAGTTCGACAGGCTCGGTGGGGGGGCTTGGTGCCGCTGGCGATGTGTGTGTATCGGCAGTGGAATAGCCATGAGAATCGGCCATGGCCGAGGACCGCGCGGTGGAGCTACTTTTTTGCGATTCGGGAGCAGATTCGGCGACAGTGTTTGGCGCTGGCGAGGGTGGTGATGGATCGGCGGGACGGGGCTATCGGTGAGGACGCAGTTACGTATAGGGGCGTTTCAGCCGATGATTCCGGATTTGGCGCCGCGGGAGCGATGGTCCCGCGTTAGGGCGGGACCTGCCAGGCGCCGAGGGGCTTCCACCCGCTGCTGACGCCGTTGGACTGCAGAGCCCCGAAGATAATGCGGGGGCCGGCGAAGACGGATTTGAAGCTGACGTTGAGGTTGAGGGTGATCGTGTTGCCGACGATAGAGACGCTTGAGCCCTGGGCACTTATGCGGCACTGGGAGTTTTCGAGGAAGCCGTTGCCGGAGAGGGGAATGGCGGAGGCCGCGTTGCCGTCGCCATTGTCGGGGACGAGGAGCAGGAGATTGTCGGGGCGGTAGTAGGTGACGTAGCACGCTCCCCTGCCGTCGACCGCGGAATTGATGAGGAGCCAAGCGACTAGAATGCTGTTGGCGTTGGTCGCGTCGAGGAAAGTGGCGGTGACAGTAGCGGAGGGCGCAGTGCCGGTGGCAGGGGAGAGCGAACCCGAGCGGGGAAATGGTGGGGTGGTTTCGGGAACGGCGACTATACCCTGGGGCTGCCAGCCGGAGTTGAGTTCGGCGACTGTGCGGCCGGCGATGTATATGATGCGGTTGCCGGAGAAGCCTGAGGAGAAGGCCACGTTGAGGGTGAGCGTGAGCTCGGTGGCGGTGGTGGAGACGGAAGACCCGGCCGAGAAGATGGTGCACTGGCCGTTACTGACCGAGCCGGTGGCACCGAGCGTAAGAGGATTGGAGAGGATGGTGGGCCCGGCGTCACTGACGAGGTAGAGAACGCGGTCGCGCTGGGAGAAGGCGATATAGCAGGCGTTGCCGCCATCGAGGGCACGGTTGATGAGGGCGTTGAGGATGCCGAGTTCCTGGACGCCAGCGGGGTGAGAGAATCGGAGAGTGACGGTTTGCGTGGCGCCGGAAGTGAAGATGGGGCCGGTGGAGGTGACAGAGGGGACAACGGGAGGGGGAACGGGGGTGAAGAGCGCGGTAAGGGTTGCAGCGACGGCGACGTTGGGGGTGAACAAGCCAAGGGAGACGTAATAAACGCCGGGTTGGAGGGGTGGATTCGAAGCTGGTGTAATGACAATGGTTTCGTCGCCGGTGAGACCCTCGGCTCTATAATCGGCCACGACGGCATCGGAGGAGACGGCAGGGAGGGTGCCACGACGGACGAAGAGGTCGACGTCAGCGGTGGAGGGAATGGAGCGGAGCCGAATTTCGAGACGGGTGGCGCCGACGGGGACATTGATGTAGCGGTGAAAGGCAGTGCCGACGAAGAGTTGGGCGTAGTTGCCAGAGAAGGCGGGGAGGTTGAGGGTCGAGGGGGTGTTGTGGAGCAGGGCGAGACCGCTGGCGGCGGGGTTCAGGAGTTTTAAGGTGAAGGAACCCTGGGCACCGGAGTTGTAGGAGGTGGCTTCGATGGTGTAGGTGCCGGAGGCGGGGAGGGTGAGGACTCCGGACGCGCTCGGGATGGCGGAGTTGCCACCGCCGCCGGAGTCGTCGTCTTCGTCGACGATGCCGCCGGCGGGGTTGAGGAGGTAGAGATAGGTATCGAGGGAGGGGGATTCGAGGACGATTTGGACGGTTTGGCCGACGGTGCCGGCGAAGGTGTAGCGGGCGGCGAAGGTGCCAGCCGAACGGAAGGTGGAGCGGCAGGGACTGGCGGCGGAAAGGCTGCCGGAGACGGTTACGCCGACGGTGATGGGCGAGGCAGTACAACTGGTGAGGGCGGCTTGGTTGACCGTGAGGGTGCGGCCGGCGATGGTGGCGGTGCCGGTGCGAGCGGCACCGGTGTTGTTGGCGGCGATTTCGAGGCGGACGTCGGCGTTGCCGGCTCCGGAGGTGTTGGAGGCGACGCCGATCCAGGAGGCCTGGGAGACGGCGGTCCAACCGCAGCCGGCGGGGGCGGCGACGGCGACGTTGCGTTGCACGCCGGCGGCGGCTTCGTTGAGGGTAGTGGGGTTGATGGAGTAAATGCAGGCGACGGTTTGGATGATGGTCGTGAGGGTGAAAGCGCCGGTGGCGGCGGCGTCAAAGGCGGTGGCTTCGATGAGATAAGTACCGGTGGTGGGGAGGGTGATGAGGGCGGTTCCGGCGGGGATGCGGCTATTGGTGCCGCCGCCGCCGTCGTCGCCTTCGGCGAGAACGGTGCCGTCGGGACGGACGAGATAGAGATAGGTATCGAAGGCGGTGGAGGAGAGTTGGACGGCGATCTGCTGGCCGGCGACACCGGCGAAGGAGAAGCGGGCGGCGCGTGTATTGCCGCGGAGGGGGCTGATGCAGCTACTGGCGGAGAGGGCGCCGTTGGTGGAGGTTCCGAGGGCAACGGGGGCGGTGGGGCAGGAGATGGAGAATGCCTGTTCGACGACGTGGGTGGTGCCGCCGATCTGGATGGAGCCGCGGCGTAGGGCGCCGGAGCCGTTGGCGGCGACCTGGTAGTTCAGGGTAGCGTTGGCGGCACCGGAGGCGGGGGAGAGGCCCGTGATCCAGGATGCTTGAGAGACTGCTTGCCAGGAGGCGGTGGTGGCAATGCCGACGGAGAAGGTGCCGCCGGCGACGGGGACGGAGCGGGTGGGCGGGTTGAGGACGATGGGCACAGAGGTGCCGCCGCGGGGGCGGAAGGCTTCGATGGTGGGGGCGGAGAGAGTAAAGGTTTGCGCGGCATCGGCGCTGCTTGGATTGCTGGCGGGGAGGCCGATGGGGCGACCGAGGACGAGGATGTCGGGGGAGGAGAAGTAGGGTTGGGTGGGGCAATCTACATTGGCGCACCCGTAGGCCATGATGTCGCGGAAGAAGGGTTGGGCTTCGGTGGACTGGTAGCCGTAGGAAAAGGGAAAGAGGCCTTGGCTGGAGGAGTTGGCGCGGTCGTGAGCGGAGCCCATGTTGTGGCCGAGTTCGTGGGCGAAGGAGATGTTGCGCCAGAAGGTGGGGGATTCGGTGATGGTGACGCTGTAGGCGTTGCGGGCGAAGGTCTGGTCGTTGCGGTTCATGATCCAGGCCCAGCCGCCGCAGTCGCCGCGGTGGACCCAGAGGCTGACGAGGTCGGCACCGGTTTGGTCGCGGAGGGCGGCGACGTCGTCCATGACGCCGTCGGTGGTGTTAGTGATGCGGTCGAGGGCAGTGGAGCAGAGGCCGCTTTCGGTGTAGGTGACTTCACGGGTGCCGACGAGGTTGATGCGGAGGGCGAGGCCGGTGTTGGCGTAGGCTTGGTTCGTGTAGGCGAAGGTTTCGCGGATTTGATTCTCGATGGCGGCGATGCTGCCGGCGGCGGTTCTAGCGGCGGCGGAGTAGACGACGAGGACGTCGAGGATGCTGGCGGGTCCGGGGAGTTGGCGGTCGGGGAGGAAGGATTCGGCAGCGGCGGCGGCGGGTTCCCCCGGCGGATTGGAGGAAGGACATTCGAGGCGGAAGGAGGCGGGGTCGACTTCGGTGATTTCGGCTTGGTTGACGGTGCCGGTGATATCGAAGATGCGGCCCGAGCCGGTGGCGACGTAGCCGTTGAGTTGGCCGTCGGTGATGGCGAGGCCGAAGGAACCGGGAAGGGCGGCGTCGACGGAGCCGGTCCAGGAGACGCTGCCGGACTCGGGCCAGAATTGAGCGCTTTGGATGGAGACGGGGAGGTCGAGGCCGGGGGCGACGTTGAGGCGGAGGCGGACGGGCTTGCCGTTCCGTTTGGCTTCGACGAAGTGGGCGACGGAGGAGGCGTCGAAGAGGGGCTCGGCTAGAGTGGCGCGGTAGGCGGGTCGGAAGGCTCGGCGGGCGGAGTTGGGGGCGGGTTCGAGGCGCTCGATGACTTGGGGAGGGAGGGGTTGGGCCCCGAGTGAGAAGGCGAAGAAGCTGAGAAGGGCTACGCGAAGGGCGGACCGACGATTAACGGGCACGACCGATGATCACACATTTGTATGACGGATTGCGGAAACTGTACTAGCAAGTATAGGTCGGCTCCGGTTGGTTGGAAAACGCGTTGCCTTCGAAGATCGATCCGGCGGCGCGCAACAAGGGCTTGACGGGCCGCTGATGAACGGGGGGCCAGCCTCTTGTTTACTTCAGCTTCGGCCTCTTGTGCTTTGAGTATATCGCCGACGGGCCCGACGTCAGGCCCGAGGTATTCCGTGCGCGGCCGGAAGGGTGAGTCGGGCATTAGACTTAGTTTTCAGAGCAAATTGAGCTCGCGGAGGCTGGCGTTGATGAGCCGGGCGAGGGCCGCTTCTTCCCTTTGGAGTTGTAGGGACATTTTTGAATCGAAGGCCATGCGGGTGGCGCTGACGAGATCGATGGTGCCGATGACATAGGAGCCGAGGCCAGGATGTTCGACTTCGCGAACCTCGCTGACTCGACCGAGGTGTTTCGAACGTGGAGAAGGCTGGTCGCTGATTGCCGACTAATGGGAGCCAACGTCCACGATGCTCGCCTCGTCGCGATGATGAACACGTGCCGGATCTAAAGAATCATTACCTTCAACCTTTCCGACTTCACCCGATTCACCGATCTCACCACGGTGCGCCCCGAGATATTCATCTAGCCGGAAGCTTTGGATCCAGGTGTCCGCCGATGCTGTCGGGAACTCATCCAGGTCAGAAACGCGAATCGCCGCTTGGTCTTCCGGCCCCAAAATATAATCCGGCGCCTAGGCCATTGCGGCGAGCACCCAAAACGCCCGGAGGAATCTCACGCCCCCAGCAACCGACTCAACTTCGCCACTTCCTTGCGCAACGCCACCAGCCGCGCATCCATTTCGATCACTTTCCCTTCCAATTGACTCGACGGACTCGTCACGCCTAACATCGCGTCCCGCGCCAAATCGGAGACGCTCCGCGCCCCCCTGCTGTGGCATAGCTGGAGCAGTTGCGTGTACTCTTCGGCCAGCAACCGGACACTCACGATTTTCGTTCGGCGTTTGATTATCGGCATGAATCACTCCTTTTTCGGTCCACTTCCGCGGATACAGCACGCTGAAGGATTTCTGTATTTACGACTACGCGATCCCGTCCCCCGCCGGATTGCGAAATTCTTACTAATCCGTCCCAAGCCCCTTCGCGGATCTTCACCCGCTGCCCATATTTCAGGCACGGCCAAGGAATCGCCGACCCTCCTTCCACCAAGCGCCACATCGCGGCCATCTCGTGCCGTTCCACCGCCCCCACCACCTGCAAAACGCCCGGCGAACGAATCACCGGTAAAAATCGCGATTCCGGCACCGGGCAGAAAACGTACCCGCTGAACAGCGGCTCCTCAATCACCTTCACGCAATCCGTCCCCCGCCGTTTCGATTCGTACGTGGGTAAGAAACACTTGATCCCGCGCACAGTTATATTTGCCGCCGAGCTCTTCTCGCCCCGGCTCTTCATTCGGACTGCGAACCAGTCTTGCGAAGACATCGCAGGCTTCGCCCCCTGTCGTCCCATCTCAGCGGAGGGACTCGGTATACGCTTATTCATGCAGTACTGACTTCTATATGGTTCTACGCCTTCGTAACGCAGATGTCAACCACAAGTTCGTACTATTAGTTTTTTATCTGTCCTGCCTTGGGGCCATGCGGCCACTATCCTGTGGGCTTATGGGGTAGATCATCCCGCTACGATCGCTAACGAAACGCTGAATCCATTTTCGTGGGCCGACGCTGCCGAAGCGGAGAATTCCGAAGCTAAGCTCCTCGAAGACGAAAAAAGAGGTGCCAACGTCCCGCCGATCTTGATCCGCGCGGCCACTTTTTACGTCTCGCAAGACAACTACGAAAAGGCCCTTCCCTACCTAAAAGCGGATTCTGGAGCTTTCTCCGGCCTACAACGGGATAATTTCTAACGACTACCTCCGGTCCGGCTTACCGCCCGCTACGTTTCTTCATTTTTTACGGGGCCCGCGCCACCCCGCCGACTCGACGAGCGGTTGGGACAAGTTCGTCGCTGCCAGTGCCCTCGATCCCGATATTTCCCGCGATTGGGTCAATCACCAAGTTGAGTTATGCCACTATCAACAGGCGACCGATACGTGGGAAACGCTCTCCCCCCCTGAAGAAGTCGTCGATTCTTGACTGGTGCTTTTCGCCCCACGACCACGTCCAGATTTCTCCCGACGCTATCACCCTCCGCTGCGATGGAACCTTTAATTCCGACGTTGCGAATATCACCCGAAACTACGTTTTATCCCCCGGCAAATATTTGCTAACAGTCGACCGGGAATCGGAGCGTATCACGACTAACGAAGGACCCTTCGTACCGATGTTTCCCCGCTCTGGTCGGCACGACATCTCGTCAGACAGACCACCTGGAGTTGGTGGTACCGCCGTCGGTCGGCTTCGCCCCCGTGACGATAATTCGGTGCCCTTCCCAAAAATTCAACACCAAAATCCAGGGAACATTAATCGCCCACACGATCGGGATCGAGCGTCAGTGAATGTGGACGAACTCTTCGGCCGCCATTTTCTTCAGCTGGCCGCAGGCAGCGTAAATGTCGCGACCGCGGGGCTTGCGGACAAAACAGGGTATTTTTTCCATTACAATCGCGTGAAAGGAAGCCACTCGTTCTTCGGTGGGCATTTCGAAAGGGATTCCCGGCCCCGGATTCAGCGCGATCAGGTTCACTTTCGCGCGGATATTCGCCAAAAGCTTGGTGACCCGCCGGGCGTCGGCGTCGGTGTCGTTGACGCCGCCGAGCAGCACGTACTCGAAGGTAATGTGTTCGCGCGGCTTCAACGGGAATTCTTTGCACACTTTAATCAAGTCGGCGAGATGGTATTTCCGGGTAATCGGCATGATCGCGACGCGCTGCTCTTCGGTGGAGGCGTTGAGGGAAATGGCGAGTTTGGGGCGTACCTTGGCTTGGCCGAGTTCCGCGATTTTGGGGATGATGCCGGCGGTGGAAACGGTCATCCGCTTGGGCGAGAAGCCGACTCCCCGGTCGTCGCAGATGATTTTGGTGGCCTTGAGAACATTCTTTAAGTTCAGCAACGGCTCACCCATTCCCATCATTACGATGTTGACGTGTTGAGAACGGGGATCGAGGCCGTGCTTACTACACACATAGAGGACCTGACCGACGATCTCCCCCGCGGAGAGGTTTCTTTCGAGGCCCATTTTGGCGGTCAGGCAGAATTGGCAGTCTACGGGGCACCCGACCTGGGACGAAATGCATAGAGTCGAGCGGTTCGGATCGGGCATTAATACGGCCTCAACAGTTCGGCCATCTTCAGGCAAGCGAAGGAGATAGCGGGTTGTACCATCGGACGAGGTGTAGGTTTCGGCGGCCTCGAGCGAGCCGAGTTGATGGCCGGAGCGGAGTTCGAGCGGGAGGGCGGACACCTCTTCGAGGTTGGTGATGCGTTGGCGGTAGAGGGCGTCGTAGAACTGTTTGGCGCGGTAGGCCGGCACGTTGGTGCCGAGAGTTTCGCGGAGATCGTTCTCGTCCATCCCGAGGAGGCAAGCCATCCCTCTAGGGTAGCGCGAGGCCGGGGACGCCGCCGAGAGTCTGAGCAGTTTTGACGCCTCGGACGATGGCTTGGCCGACGACATCGGCCGCCGCGACACCGAGGGCGTTCAGGTTGCTGGGTTCGTTTCCGAGGGAAAGGGCGATGACGATGTCGCCGTCGCCCATGGTGTGGCCCGGGGAGAGGGCTCGCAGGACGCCGGCTTGGGCCATTTTGGCGAGGCGGGTGGCGCTGACCTTGGAAAGCTTGGCGTTAGTCGCTACTACGACAAGAGTAGTATTGGATGCAGTGAGGCCACCTTGGTGGCCGTCGCGCATGAGGCGTTCGGTATCGACGAGTTCAGAACTGGCGGGGGAGTGGCGTGCGCCGGCGATGAGGAGTCCCGAGCGGGGGTCGCGAACGTCGCCGAAGGCGTTGACGACGGCGAGGGCGGCGATTTTGATTTTTCCCATTTCGTGGCCGAAGGAGCCGACGCCGCCTTTCATTGCTTGGGGCATACCGAAGAGCTTGCCGACGGTGGCTCCGGTGCCGGCACCGATGTTGCCTTCGACGACGGGATTGGCGGTAGCGGCAGCGGCGGCGGCGGCCCCCATTTCGCGGGTGGGGCGGACGTTGGGTTTGCCGATGTCGAGATCGAAGAGGATAGCCGAGGGGACGATTGGAACGCGGTGGGGGGCTTTTAGGAAGCCTACGCCCTTCTTTTCGAGATAGTTGCGAACACCGGACGCTGCTTCGAGTCCAAACGCGCTACCGCCGGCAAAGACGATCCCGTGGATGAGCCCCGTTACGTGGAGGGGGCTCATCGTATCGAACTCTTGCGTGCCCGTCGCAGCCCCGCCGATATCGACGCCGGCGACGGCGCCAGCCTCGCAGAGGACGACGGTGCAACCGGTGAGAGCATCGAAGTCGGAGGCGTGGCCAACCTTTATTCCGGCGATGTCAGTGATCCCTTGCAGCATCGTTAAAGGATGTCATAAATCTGCTTGTGCTAGCATCGAAATTCGGAGGGATCCGATCCGTTGCTTGACTGGTTGAAAAACCCCATCCTTACGTTTCAGGAGTTTGTGATGCTCGCGGGGCGAGCGACGGCCAACATTGTCCGTCGTCCGTTCTATGGGCAGGACCTGATATTGCAGATGGATGCGATCGGCGTGGGCAGTTTGCCGATTACGGTTTTAATCGGATTTTTTTCGGGAGTGATTATGGCGCTGCAGATGTCCCGGGCGTTGTCGCAGTATGGGGCTACGGGGCAGGTGGGGCAGATCACGGCCATTACGCTGGTCCGCGAAATGGGTCCCGTGTTGACGGCGCTGTTGATCGCGGGTCGGAACGCTTCTGGGATTGCGTCGGAGTTGGGTTCGATGAAGGTGTCCGAGCAGATCGACGCGATGCGCGCGCTGGGAACGGATCCGGTGAAGAAGCTGGTGACGCCGCGGTTGTTGGCAATGTGCGTGACGTTACCGCTGCTGACGATTATTGCGGACTTCGTGGGCTTGATCGGCGGGTACATGGTGGCGGTGCCGCTACTCCGGCTGACGACGGGGGCGCAGTATTGGAACAATGCTTGGCGATCGCTGGAGTACAACGACATCGCCCAAGGGCTGCTGAAACCGTTTTTGTTTGCGGTGATTATTGCGCTGGTGGGCTGCCTGTACGGAATGCGGACGAGCGGCGGGACGCAGGGAGTGGGTAAGGCGACGACGCAAGCGGTGGTGGTGGCGAGCGTGTGGATTTTTATTGTGACGGCGGTAATTACGAGGATATTCGTCAATCTCTGATGCCACGGCAAGAACCGAAAGAGCGTCGCTGCATCCTCAAGTTCGAGGAAGTTTCGGTTATTTTCGAGGAGGGGCATGCGATTTTGGACCGTGTTTCGTTTGAGATCTGGAGCGGGGAGACGCGAATTCTGCTGGGAGCGGCCGGTTCGGGCAAGACGGTGATGATGAAGATTGCGCTGGGGCTGCTGCGTCCGACGCATGGAAAGGTTTACGTCTTTGGCGAGGACGTAACGGGATTCGACGAGCGGAAGTGGTTTGACGTTCGTTCTTACATCGGAGTTTTGTTTCAGGAGGGCGGGCTGTTCGACTCGCTGACGGTGGAAGAGAACGTGGCGTATCCGTTGTTGAACCAGGCTCGTTTCATGGCGGGGGGGAAGAAGCCGACGGCGGAATCCGTGAGGCCGGATGTGCAGGAGGCGCTGAACTTCGTCGAGTTGGGGAAAACGATGAGTAAATTTCCGAGTGAATTGTCGGGCGGGATGCGGCGGCGGGTGGGAATTGCGCGGGGATCGGTGACGGATCCGGAGCTATTTTTGTATGATTCGCCGACGGCAGGGCTGGATCCGATAACGGCGAATACGATTATAACTTTGCTGATCAAGGATCGGGAGTTGCGGAACACGACGACGGTAATTATCACGCATCGGTTTCAGGACGGGCATTTGTTAGCAAATTTTCGCTACAATCCCGAGAAGGAGAAGCTAGAAAAGCTTCCGTCCGCGTCGCCTTTTCTCGAGCGAACAAAATTCATGGTGATGCAAAACGGTCGTTTGGTATTCGAGGGGACGGAGGCGGAGTTAGCCATTTCCAGGGACCCGTATATTTCAAAGTTTTCGATGCATCCCGCAACCAAGGTATCCTAAAAGCGACACTATGCCATCTGCCAGCAAAGTCAGTTGGGCCCAGCTTCGGGTCGGGGTTATGGCGCTAGTGGCGTTGGCAATCCTGTTCGTGCTGGTGATCCTGCTGACAGGAAACAAGAGCCTATTCAGCAAGGAGATTACGGTCTACACGTTCCTTGAGGATTCAGCGGCGATCACGGAAGGATCGGCCGTTCGGCTGAACGGGATCTTGGTCGGCAAGATCTCGAAGGTGGGGCTGAGCGGGGAGAATTCGCCAAAGCGAATTATTCAGCTCGATCTGGCGATTGATCAGGACAAGATTCCGGCGATTCCGGAGGATTCGCAGGCGTTGATTGGTGCCGAGAACCTGTTGGGAACTAAGTACATCAACATAAAAAAGGGCAAGAGCGGAACGATCATTAAGGCGGGCGGGGAGTTGAAGAGCCTGGAGTCGAAGGAGTTCCAGGATCTGGTGAATGCGGCGTATCCTTCGCTCGAGAACGTGCAGAAGATCGTAGAGCGGATTGACAACCTTGTTGGGATGGTCGAGCAGGGGAAGGGGTCGATTGGCAAGTTGTTGACCGATGATGCGCTTTATCAACGGCTGGTGGGCACGGTTGCGGAGGTGCAGGGGATTGCGGCGAACATCGGCAGTGGGAACGGGACGATCGGAAAGCTGCTCTATGATGAGGCGTTGTATGAGGATTTTCGGGCTACGATTAAGCGCACTGACGCGGTGATTGCGGACCTGCAGGCGGGCAAGGGGAGCGCGGGAAAACTACTGAAGGATCCGGCGCTGTACGATGATACGCGAGCGACGATTGCGGAGTTGAAAAAGACGATTGCCGGGATCAACAAGGGCGAGGGCACGGCGGGGAAGTTGTTCAAGGACGAGGAGTTGTACCGGAATGTCAATCGGTTGGTGGCGCGTTTGGATTCGGTCGTGGAGCGACTGCAGAGTGGGCAGGGGACGATGGGGCAACTGATGGTGAATCCGCAGTTGTATGAGTCGCTGAACGGCACGATGAAGGAGATGAATTCCTTCATGAAAGACTTCCGGGCGAACCCGAAGAAGTTCCTGGCGATCCAGCTAAAGCTATTTTAATGGTTCGGCGGTTGGTGGTTAATGCGGATGATTTTGGGTTCACGCGGGATGTGAACGCTGGGATTGCGGAAGCGTATCAGCGGGGCATTTTGACCGCGACGACGCTGATGGCCAATGGGGAGGCGTTCGAAGACGCCGTTCGGCAGGCGGGGGAGAACCCGGGGCTGGACGTGGGGGTGCATTTGGTGCTCGTGGGGATGCCGGGGTTGCCGGCGACGTTGGGGGATTGCGTGAGAGCGGTTTACAGCGGGGGGCTGGATGTTTATGGGGAGTTTGCGAGGCAGGTGAGGAAAGTGATCGGGGCGGGGATTCGGCCGACGCATTTGGACACGCATAAGCATACGCATTTGCTGCCGCCGGTACTGCGGGCGGTGTGTACGGTGGCCGAGGAGTTTGGGATTGAGTGGGTGAGGACGCCGGGGGATTTTCCGTTTGCGTATGGACGGAAGGGAGTGGTGAGCGCGGCGATGCGGTGGCGGCAGTGGGGGATGCGGCGGGAGATTAGAGCGGCCGGTCTCCGGCATACGGATTGGTTTACGGGATTCAGTTGGACGGGAGCTTTCACGGAGAAGGAGTTAGTGAGGTTGATGGCGGGTTTACCGGAAGGGGTGACGGAGTTGATGTGCCATCCGGGGAATTTGGAAGGGGAGTTGGAGACGGCAGGGACGCGGCTGAAGGGGAGTCGGGTGTTAGAGTTGCGGGCGTTGACACATCCGGCGGTACGGGAGGCGATGGAAGCGGGGGGAGTGGAGTTGGTGGGGTATCGGGAACTGACGTCAGATCGTTCGTAACACCGGGTGGCGGAACTCGCTCTTCCAAGGATTATAGTTTTTAACTTGCTTCAGTTTTGTGGCGGGAATTAGCTGCGGGGATGCTGGTGGATCCTTTACCTGGAGCCGGCTTACGGAAAGAGATGGACGGAAGAGCATAGGACGCGGCGAACGTGACGCCAGGCGAAGCTGGCGGCGCGATTCTGCGCTGGGTGGCGGTGGTGGATCATACGATCCCGGGAGCCGACGCGGCGTTTAATGACCCGAGCGGTGTGTGTCTTCACTCCTAGTGGGGTTCGTCTTAGACTCGGCTAGTGACCGGGCGGGAAGACGCCGATGAGATGCCGGAGGACCTTACCGGGATGACCGTTTTGGATGGCGGCCCTTTGGGCTGGTTTCTTTCCGCTACCTTCGTTCCGGCTCATCCAGGGTTAGACCAGATTCCCTCGCCGCCCCCCAGGAATTGACCTCTGCTCGAATAGACTTGACCACTCCAAAAACTGATCGTGCCACGTGGCCTGGCGACGGGCGCTACGTTCCTCATCCGCGCCGCAGGCGCGTAAGTCGCTGAATAAAGTCAGGGGCCGACCTTTTTAGCCGTGCGGCCAGGCCGAGCGGCACAAGCCCATGCTCGTCGGACAGGCAGCGCACTCGGGGCCGGTTGGTGGCCCACTTTGGGCTAGCAGGGCGGTGAATTCTTCGCGAGTGTCGAAGCAAAATTCCGTGTTGCGGATAAAGTTGAAAGGATGACAACCTCATCTTATCTAACGGGGGATGGAAAATGGAACTGCCGAAAAGACAACCAGAAATAACCGGGACAATCACCAGCCTCGATTTGCGGGAAGATGGCATCAACTTTGCGCTTAAATGCGTCATACCGAATTATGGCGCTGGGCGTGCTTCCTTCAACCTCGAAGGCTCGCTTGAAAGCGCTGGTGGATTTATCTACGGTACCGGATGTGGTTCCATGGAAGACGGCACTTTTTTAGGCCTCCTCGCTGTTTAGTGTGGGTAAGGAAGGTAAAGCTCGACGATGAGAAT
>CANNLB010000004.1 GCA_947505565.1 Acidobacteriota bacterium
CCTGACTCGGCCAAGCCGAGATCCTGGATGTCGAAATCGACAGTCGGATCCGCGTTCGTGGCCATAAGATTCCTCAGACGAAACTAGCTGGTCAGCCCAGCGTCAGCCCGCAAATCAGCGGCTTTCGCAGTGGACTCCCACGGGAATTCGTTCCGACCAAAATGGCCGAACGCAGCAGTGGCACGGTAGATCGGGCGGCGCAGATCGAGGTGGTCGATCATGCCCTTCGGAGTCAGCGGGAAGTGGGCGCGAATCAATCCCACAATCTTCTCTTCGTCCAAAACGCCGGTGCCGAACGTGTTCACGTTCACCGATACCGGCTCGGCCACGCCGATCGCGTAAGCCAACTGCACTTCCACGCGCGTCGCCAGTCCAGCCGCTACCAAGTTCTTCGCCACATAGCGAGCCATGTAGCAAGCCGAACGATCAACCTTCGTCGGATCCTTACCAGAGAATGCGCCGCCGCCGTGACGACCCATCCCGCCGTAGGTGTCTACGATGATCTTCCGACCCGTCAAACCCGTATCGCCGTGCGGTCCACCGATCACGAAGCGACCCGTCGGGTTGATGTGGTACTTCGTAGCGGAATCCACCATGCTCGCAGGAATCACGACGTCAATAATCTTCTTCTTCACTTCCGCGCGCAACTCTTCGGTGCTTACCGCGTCATCATGCTGCGTCGAAACGACGACCGCATCAATGCGCGAAGGCTGCCCATTGACGTACTCCACAGAAACTTGGCTCTTGCCGTCCGGGCGCAACCACGCCAACTCTTTCGAGTTCCGCGATTCGCTCAACCGACGAGCCAATTTGTGCGCCAAGGTGATCGGCAGCGGCATCAGCTCTTCGGTTTCCGTGCAAGCGTAGCCGAACATCAGGCCTTGGTCGCCGGCGCCGCCGGTGTCCACGCCCATCGCGATATCGGGGCTCTGCGCCTGGATCACGTTCAACACGCCGCAAGTCTTGGCGTCGAAGCCCATCGCCGAATCGGTGAAACCGATACTGGCGATAACCTCGCGGGCCAACTTCGGCACATCGACATAGGTCGTCGTCGTGATCTCGCCCGCCACCAGGCAAATACCGGTGGTAACCAGAACTTCACACGCAACTCGACCCGTCGGGTCGTCTGTGAGAACGGCATCCAGAACGGCATCGGAAATCTGGTCGGCCATCTTATCGGGATGACCTTCCGTCACCGACTCGGAAGTAAAAATATGACGCATACCTTCTGCCACGAAAACCCTTCCTCCAAAACTGTAGGGAATATTTGGTCGTCAAACCAATTTTTGAGCTTAGCACAGCCAGCTGACTCCCTACCCCCGTCCCGGCGCTTCCGCGCGGGTGTGCCTCATGAAAGTAGAAGTCACGCTGCTCGGCTCTCCCTGTGGGCGTCAAATTGTCCGTTGCTGTGGCAACATCGCAGCGCCAGAATATCATTCGCGCCGCGCACGGTCCAGAACATTCCCGACTCTCTTACAGCGGGGATCCCATTACGGTTTCGCCGCCTGCCTCGATGACGCCAGAGCCAACAAACCGGCGCGGACCACGGAACTCGGGGTAGCACATGCGCTCGGTGTGGTTTTGAACGTAATCGTGTTTTTTGCGGAGTTTTCTGCTCAACTCCGGGTTCGCGGAATGGATCGAACGGAGCGCGGCCACCAGTTCTTCGATCCGTCCCTCATCCAGCATTTTCTCGCAAATCCCCACCCCGGGTTCCCCCAAACGGCCCCCCCGGGGATGAAAAATGGCGCCAGGGGGTGCCCAGCTCGAAGCGACGATTGAATACCCCGGGTCGAATTTTAAGTCCGCGGAGTCCACTAGTCAGGGTCACTCTTTTTCTTAAGGAATCGGCCCGAGCCGAGGTTCGTCGGGTTGAGCGCCATCACCGGCTGGTTTGCCGCAACGGCGAATAGCGCCGACGATCGAGCCGATGCGTAAATCGCCAAGCGAGGAGAGGGAGTCGAGCAGATCTGCACGGCGGGATTCGAGGCCAGGAAGCGAGTCTGGCATGGGGTCTCCTGCTCGACGTATCCACTACGGTCAGAAAAAGCCACAAGAACTGGATTTCGCAAAATCGTCTTTTTGAATTCGCACCCCCATAGCCAACCGCCGGATTTACGACGGGAAAAAACCCGCGTTCACGACTGACTGCAACCTCGGAGACCTCATCTATTTCCGCGTCTTCATCGAGAACATCCGCCCCACGGCGATGGCTCCGTGATTGCCGGATATGGACGTGAAGGACATCGCGCTGAGCATCGCACAACGAACTAAACGAACTATAAGAAGTTGACCCAATTCTCGAGCCGGGCCGACAACATGGAATGGACCACCTGGCGCGGATGTATCCTCCAGAGCTCCGACGCCGAGGTCACAAGCGATCAAGGCGGCGAGCTGTTCCGTGAATTCCTGGCGCGGGCAACACAAGAAGGGCTGGATCGTCTCAGGCAAGAACAAGCCCATGACGACCGGCGACGTGGTGGCGGCGGGAGAGGTGACCATGAACGATATCCCGAGTGTGATCAGGGCCGGTTACCCGCTGCTCTCCAGCCCCCACAAAGCGGCGCGGAAGGATGCGGCGCTGGAAGGTCAACTTTTACGTACGCCCTATCGTCCTGGAGACCAACCGACTACAAGCCCGCCACGGTGCTGCTGACGAGCAAGGCAAGGACGATCTACCGGCATCCGGTGCCTGGGATCATCACCCGTCGCATGATGGAAGCGGTGGTCCATTCGAAAAACACCGAATATTGCTAGGATCAGGGCGACCAGTTTTCGGAGGTTCTCGAGGGATACAGCTGCGCCAGTGGCAAGTTTACCGATGCTGAGCGAACCTTCCATTTCATGCCCTGCGCGTGATGTGTCGAAATAGCGTTTGGCGGGTGCCCTTGACACCACCGGAGAGTCGTGAAAACATTTTCACAATGTCGATCCGGCCAGTCCTTCTCGTATCCGCCTTTACCCTTCTGCCCTTGTTCGCCGAGAGCGCCCCGAAGTTCAACGCAATCCAGAAGAAATGGTGGGCGATCCAACCAGTGGTCGCGGTCGCTCCACCGGCGGTTGACGGCGTCGGCCAGAAGTGGGTTCGCAACGAGATCGACCACTTCATTTACGACAAGCTGAAGGCCAAGAACTTGGCACCTGCGCCGCTGGCCAGCCGCGACGTGTTTCTGCGCCGGGTCACGCTCGACCTAACGGGCCTGCCACCCACGCCGGAAGAAGCGCAGGCATTCCTGAACGACTCGAAGCCCGGAGCGGAAGAGCGCCTGGTGGACCGTCTGCTGGCGAACCCCCGCTACGGGGAACGTTGGGGCCGCCATTGGCTCGACGTCGTGCGCTACGCGGATTCCGATGGGTTCAAGCAGGATGACACCCGCCCGAATATGTGGCGCTATCGCGATTGGGTCATCCACAGCTGGAACGAGGACAAGCCGTTCAACCGCTTCATCAAGGAACAAATCGCCGCCGATGAGCTCTACCCCGGTGACCTGAAGGCCCTTCCTGGCCTCGGCTATCTACGGCTATTCGAAGACGAGTTCAACCAAGCCAATATTCAACTGCGCCGGCAAGAGCTACTCAACGACGTCACCGACAACACGGCCTTCGCGTTCATGGGCGTCACGCTGGGTTGCGCTCGGTGTCACGACCACAAGTTCGACCCCCTCCTGCACAAAGACTACTACCGCATGCAGGCCTTCTTCGCCAATATGAAGATCGACGACGAGTCGACCACGGCCACTCCCCAGCAGATCGCCGAATACCAGGCCCAAATGGCGAAGTACAAGGCGGCGGCCAAGCCGGTTCTCGATAAGCTGGAGGCCTTCCTGGCGGTACCCCGCGCGGCATACCGGAAGGAATACACAGAGCGCTTCCCGCCGGAAGTGCAGACCGTTCTCGGCAAGCCCGCCCAGCAGCGCGACCCCCTCGATTGGCAGATCTATCACAAGGCGATCACGCAGGTGGACGTCACCGACGCGGAAGTCATCAGCAAGCGCGGTAACGCCGCGACCAAAGCCAAGTACAAGGCGCTGTTGGCCGAACTCGACGCCTTCAAGCCGCTGCTACCGAAGCCGCTCCCCGTCGTTCAGATCATGCGGGACCAAGCCGCGACCTCCCCGGCCACCTACATCCTCAAGGCTGGCTCGCTTTACTCCCCGCTTGACGAAGTTGCTCCCGGTGGACTCAGCATTCTCGACCCCGCCCCGGCGGCGATTCAGCCGCTGCCCGAACTCAACTCCAGCGGCCGTCGCGCCGCGCTTGCGAACATTTTGGCCGACGCGAAAAACCCGTTGACGACGCGGGTGATCGTCAACCGAATTTGGCAGTATCACTTTGGCAAAGGCATCGCCGGAACTCCGAATGATTTTGGCTTAATGGGGGAGCGCCCCAGCCATCGGGAACTGCTCGACTGGCTCACGGCTACCTTCACGAATGCCGATGGCTGGAGCATCAAGACGCTCCATAAGCGTATCGTCCTGAGCGCGACCTACGGCCAAGCGTCTGACTACCGGGAGGATGCGGCCGCCATCGACAGCGAGAACAAGTTGCTCTGGCGCTATCCCCGTCGGCGGCTGGAGTCGGAAGCGATTCGGGATTCGATGCTGGCTGTCTCCGGCCTTCTCGACCGGACGATGGGCGGTCCCGGCGTGTTCCCCAAGGTGCCGGAAGGGACCGAGATTCAAGAAGGGCGCCATTGGCGCAAGTCCACCGGCGACGCCGATGAGTACCGCGCCAGCGTCTACATCTTCGCGCGCCGCCTCGTTCGATATCCCATGCTGCAGAGCTTCGATACCCCACTCGCGATTGAGAGCTGCGGCCGCCGTCAGGAGACAGTCACAGCGGACCAAGCACTAGAGCTGATGAACGGGGAAGCGAGCGCAAACTTCGCCCGGGCCTTGGGCCAGCGCGTCGCCAACGACTCCGGCCAATCGCCGGCCGGCCTCGTGGAACGCGCGTTCCGGCTGACGCTCGGCCGGGCTCCTTCCGCGGCTGAACTCGAACGAAGCCAAGCCTTCCTCGCCAAGCAGGCGCAGCTCGGCCCGGCCGCGCTCCACGATCTCTGCCTCGCGCTGCTGAGCTCCAGCGAATTCCTTTACATCGACTAAGGTCTATAGGTCTATACCGATGAATCAACACACTACCCGTCGTGCCCTTCTTCGTGGCGCCGGCAGCGGCCTCGGGGCGATGGCCATGGCGGCCCTGCTCGCCGAGCAGTCGCCGGCGGCGACCGTCCACGATCCTACCGTCCCGCGTCAGCCCCACCATAAGCCCAAAGCTAAGTCGGTGATCTTCCTCTTCATGGAAGGTGGACCGAGCCACATCGACCTCTTCGACCCGAAGCCGAAGCTGAACGAAATGAGCGGCCAGCCGATGCCGGCCAGTTTCGGTCGCCCGATCACCGCCATGGGCACCGCCGGCAACACGTTGATGGGCAGCCCGCGGAAATGGGCCCAGCATGGAAAAAACGGCTTGTGGGTGAGCGAACTGTATCCGCATGTGGCGAAGCATGCCGACAAGCTCGCCGTACTTCGCTCCTGCCAGTGCGATGGCTTGAACCACGCCGGAGGCGTGAGCCAGATGAACACCGGAGACATTCTCTCCGGCCGCCCCAGCCTCGGCGCTTGGGTCAACTACGGCCTCGGTTCGGCGAATAAGAATCTGCCGGCTTTCGTCAGCATGATCGACGAGCGGGAACCCTTTGGCAATGCCAAGAATTGGGGCTCCGGCTTCTTGCCCGCTTCCTATCAGGGCACCCTGTTTCGCCAAGGTCCGAATCCGATTTTGAACACCAAGCTTCCGGCGGGCCAAGATGACGAGCGGCAACGGGCGCGCCTTGAATTGCTGGAAGCCCAGAATCGAGACTACTCCAAAGGCCGGGAAGACGACACGAGTCTGGACGCGCGAATCCGCAGCTTTGAGCTCGCTTACGCGCTGCAAAAGTCGGGCCCCGAAGCGGTGGATTTGTCCAAGGAAACCGACGAAACGAAGGCGCTCTATGGCCTTGATCGCCCGGAAACGGCCGTCTTTGGCCGCAACTGCCTGCTCGCCCGTCGCCTCGTCGAACGCGGAGTTCGGTTCGTGGAACTCTACTGCGGCTCCGGCTCCGGCTGGGACGCGCACACAAACCTGGAAGGCAATCATGCCAAGTGGTGCAAGGCCTCCGATAAACCGGTCGCCGGGCTGATTGAAGACCTTGCCCGTCGCGGCATGTTGGACGATACGTTGGTGGTTTGGGGCGGTGAGTTTGGCCGGACCCCGTTCAATGAGAAGGGCGATGGCCGCGACCATAATCCCTGGGGCTTCACAATGTTCTTCACGGGCGGCGGCGTACGCGGCGGCCAGACGATCGGCGCCACGGACGAAATCGGCCTGCGAGCGATCCAGCGTCCGGCTCATGTCCACGATATTCACGCTTCCATTCTCTGGCTCCTTGGCCTGAACCATTTAAAGCTCACCTACCAACACCATGGCCGCGCCGAACGACCCACCATCGTCGCCGGTGAGCACATGGTAAGAGAACTCTGGGAAGGGTAGTGTCCACCATCCGCGACGTTGCCGCTGAAGCGAAAGTTAGTGTCGCTGCGGTCTCCCGTATCTTGAACGATAGCGAAACGCGAGCTCCCAGCGGCCGCCGACATCGGCTATCGGCCGAACGTGAATGGGAGTCGGCTGAAGAGCAAGAGCTCGCAGACGATTCTGTTTCTCTGGGGCAATCGGCAGTCGTTCAACGCGATGCATATGCGGTTGCTCGTCGCGTGTGAAATGAGGCGGCAGGCACTCGGCTACGACCTGCTTTTCAGCCGCTTTGAATACTCGGGCAAGCTGCGCCCGAACGAGCTTGTACTGCCGCGGATGCTGGGTCAGACCGGTGCCGTCGATGGCGTTCTGCAATATGTCCCGAGCGTCGACGCGGCCAGCGAGTGCAAGTTGCAGACCAACGTGTTTGACTCCGAATATGACCGCTTCACCGGGGGTGTGCGGAACGCCGCGATCAAGAGCGGCATGTACTCGTTCCAATGCATCCTGTTCAACTTCACGCGGAACTGCGCGGAGGTCGCGGCGGGGCGCCGTTGACGATCCCTAAGATCTACGAGCAAAAATCGGACGTTCTGCTTTTTCAACGACGAGGGCCCTCGCGAAGGGGTCCCGCGAGCGAACCTCGGCGCCCCCCAGAAATTGACCACCTCTGCTCGAATAGACTGGACCAGATCACAAACTGATCATGCCGCGTGGCATGCCGACGGGCGGGACCTTCCTCATCCGTGCCGCAGGCGCGTGTATCGTAGATTAGGTTTACCGCTCGGTCTGGCCGAGCGCCACGAGCCCATGCTCGTCGGGCAGGCAGCGCCGTCGGGGCCGGTTGGTGGTAAAGTTTTGGCGAACAGGGCTGGTCAATTCGTCGCAAGTGCCGAAGGCGAACGTCAACACCGCACCGACTGGGCTGGGACATACCGGTGACTGCGGCGCTTCGCTGGTTCGTAGCGGTACCAGCATTCTTCCTGGCAACATTTTCGACCCCGCCTCGACCCGAGCAACCGGAGCCCCCCCCGTCCTGGATCGATTCGATCGCCCGCCAGCTGGTAGCGCGGTATCCGCTGCGCAACGCTCCGCGCGACGCCGTCACGGGGGCGGCCAATGAGCTACTTTCTTCCCAAGATTCGGACGTCGACAACGGCTGCGTCTGGAAGATCGACCGCCGCTTCAGCGGCCGACCCGCCGTAGTTTTCCGCTACTCGTGGTGCGAGTTTTGGGGTGCACCATTTGGACCGCGATCTCGCTCGGATGAACATTGGTTACGAGTCGCAAAGAACGAGGACGAGAAGCCCCGTGCTGGAGAAGACATCGGAGAAGGGCCTCCGCTACCCGACCGCTCTGCCTCTGCGGAACCTCTCCGAATGCTCGCGATGGCCCCAGTTCGCTGGCCTTCCAGGCGGTCGCCGAGCCCGGTCGAACGAAACCGCGCAGAAGGTGGAGAAACGCTAACGCTCTTGCCGTTTTTTCTTCCGGTTTTCTTCGCGGCCAGCATGGCGGCCGGTACCATCGCCGGTATCCAGAATCCCTCCCGCCGGGTTCAACCGGTCAAGCGCCGCCTGCAGGCGGCGCCGGGCCGAAGTCGCGGCCGGACTCGCAGAGCCCGGAGGAATGACCGGCTCTTCGAACGGGGCCTTGCTCATGTCGAACAGGTCACCCGCTTGATTAAGCTTGAACTTCGCCTCGCGGACATACCACTGGCGCGCGAGTTGAATGAAAACCCATTCGCGGGGATTGCCCTTCTTCCCCTGTAGTTGCGGCACGAAGCTGCGTCCGTCGATCGGCGAGGCCGACTGCGGTTTTGCACCGGCCAGTTCTGCGAAGGTCGGATGCAGGTCGGTTGAGTCCATCAGTTCGGCCGTCACCTTGCCAGCTGGCGTACGGCCAGGCCAATTCAAAATCAAGGGAACGTTGCCCCCCCCCTCCAGCATGGAGCCTTTCTCCCCCGCTAGGCGCTTGCCCCGTACGGTGGAGATATCGGCGTAATTATTGCCGGTGCCGTTATCGCCGAAGAAGACAATCAGCGTGTTTTCCCGCAGTTTCAAGCGGTCGAGTTCGTCCACCACCCGGCCGACCAGCTTGTCCATATAGCGAATGTTGTCCGCGTACGCATCCTGGACGCCGGGCGCGCTATCCGGGGTCGGCAGGATCTCGGCGTGGACGTGTGACAGGGAGTAGTAGGCGAAAAATGGTTTGTTGCGGTGTCGGTTAAGGAAGTCCACTAGGTAGCGGTGCATTAAGTACGGGAGGTATTCATGATCTCCGAGCTTCACCTTTTCGCCGTTGACGGTATAGACCTTGGCTTTGTCCTGCGTGTTCCAATAGGCACCGCTGCCGTTGAACTTCAGATGTTCGTCGAAGCCGAATTCGGCGGGGCCGAGGGGAAGCTGGCCCCACTTGCCGATCATGGCCGAGGTGTAGCCCGCCTGCTTAAGCAGCTTGGGGGTCATCGTCTCCACTGACGGCTTCATTTGGCCAGTAGCGTCCTGATTGGTCGCTCCCGTGCGGAAAGCGTAGCGTCCGGTGAGAATCAGGGCCCGGGATGGTCCGCACAGCGGCGCTGTGTAGGCGTTCGTGTAGCGGGTGCCGCCGGCTGCGAGCCCGTCGATTCGCGGAGTCTGGAACTTGTCCGAGCCGTAGCAACTTAGGCCGTTAATGCCCAAATCGTCAGCGAGGATAAACAGGATGTTGGGCTTCCGGCTACTCGCGGTGGGCGATTGGCCCCAGCCAGCCGCGTTGGCCGCGGTCATCCATCCAGCCGCTTTCAGTAACTCACGTCGATTCATGCTCTAGGCATACCAGTTGTCTCGCCACCATGGAAAGTAGCCGTAGAGTATCGCAACCGTTGCTGCAACGGGTTACTTCTCTAAGACATAGTGACTGGCATAGCTGCACGAGAGGGGCAGGCTGTCTTGGGCGGTGCAGCGGACCACGAGTTGGTAGGCCTTGGGGAAGGTCGATAGCCCATCCTGCCGGAGACGATTTTTCAAGTCCGCCAGGAGTTCGGGCGAAGTGAAGAACTCGGCGGCACCTTGAATCCCAACCTGCGAAACGCCGGATACAATCAATGTGCGGCGCGGCTGGCCCGGGGTGCCATCGGAGGGCAGAACGGTCAACAGACCATAGACCTGCGCCGGGTCGCCGGGTCGGCCCTCGTGTCGCGAGAAAGCGGGCGGGTCCGAAGCGGGCTTTTGGCGGTCTCGGATCACCAGACGATTGGTCGCTGGATCCTGCGCCACGGTCAGACGAGCCCGGCTCAGAAGCTGAGCGGCGGCGAACGAGGTAATGGGGTCGCCAAACAGGATCACGTTGCGGTTGCGGAAGCTGGCCAAAGGCGCGGACCGTTCGGGCAAGATTTGAGATTGCGCGCCAAGGGCGTGGAGGGTGGATGAGACCGCCGCAATGCCGCCGACTACTCCCAGGGTGGCGACATTGGGAGCAGGGCGCATGGTAAGCGCGGAGCCATCGCGCAAAGGATTTGTCTTCCGATAGAGTCCCTCGATTTCGGGAGGTGCCGGAAACGACGGCAGGTCGCTGTCAGGGGAAAATCCGCCCGGGCGGACCAGCATATGAAAGTTGGAAGCGACGCAAATCAGGATGTTCCCCTCTGGCGTCGCCAGGGGTCCCCATGCTTCGTGGAGGATGGCGGCAGCGGCGTTCGCCGCCGGACTAGTGGACCAAAGCAGGCGCATGGCCAGCGCACCGACAAGGAAGCCGATTCCGGCGGCCCATGGGACCGCGGCAAGAGCCCGCCGGGGGGGCGACGCGGCGGCCGCCGCGTCGCTCACCAAGCCGGCGATCACGGCGGGTGCGCGATATCGGAAGACTGGGACATACGATCCCTTCGGCAGGTCGATCACAATCTCGGTTGCGGCGAGTTCGCCCGCATATGCTTCTTCGAGCTTCTGCCGGAGCTCGAACGCCCGGCGCCGGACCGATGAATCCGCCGTGGGGGAGTACGAAGTGGGCCGACCCAGGGCTTCCACCCCGATCGAATATTCCTTAATTTCGCCCCCGCGACCAGCGATCTCGAGCTCGCACACGTACCGCAGGAAATTCTTCAACTGTTCGCTGCGGGCGAAAGCCTGACTCTCCAGCACACGGCGCAGCGCCTGTTCCCGATCCTCACGCGCTGGTACGATCGAGTTGCTCATCCTGTCTAAGAAGGATACAGGAACCGGTAACAGGTTGCAGCAACCGTTGCGACACCGAACAACCACTTTTATGTCCCGCGCCGCGGTGTTAAAAATATTATTAATGATGAAGTGTCAGGTGGGTTGGGCGGTCTTGGTAGCGATGCTCGTTGCGGCCGGGCTCCGCGCGCAGGAGTCCCGTGGCGTGATTGCCGGCCGGGCTACGGATGCGAGCGATGCGGGAGTCGTCGGTGCCAGCATCCGAGCCGTGAGTGTGGATACAGGAATTGCGACAACGGCGACTTCCGGTGAAGGCGGCGGATTCCGCGTTCCTTTTTTGATTCCAGGTCTGTATCGGGTTACCGCGGAGTTCGCGGGCTTCAAAAAAATCTCGATGGAAAAAGTGGAGGTCCGCGTGGGCGAAACCTTGGACCTGCTGATGCGGATGGAGTTGGGCAACGTTGCCGAAACGGTGGAGGTGAGCGGTACCGCGCCGCTCCTCGAGACCGGCACCGCGTCGATGGGTACTTTCATGGATTCCCGACGGCTGCAGGAGTTGCCGCAGCGGGGCGGCAATCCAATGGAGTTGGCGCGCCTATCGCCACAGGTGGTCAATCTGACGAATCTGCGGGCGTTGAAGGCGGCCTCCCCGAGCGGCACCTCGCAGATGGCGGTGGCGGGTGGGCCAAGATTCAGCACGGAATTTCAAATCGACGGCATCAGCAATACTACGGCGGACCTGGGCGACGGCCGGATACGCGTGGCGTTCATTCCACCTTCTAGCGCCGTATCGGAGTTCCGAATGGAGGTTTCGCCTTACGACGCCACGTTTGGCCATACCCCCGGGGCAACGGTGAACATCAGCACGCGCAGCGGCACCAATCAGATCCACGGCGACCTGCGCTACTGGTTCCGCAACTCGGCGCTCGATGCCCCCAATTGGTTTGAAAATCGGAATGGCACCAAGCCCGCAGTCTATCAGGATAACCGCTACGGGGCTTCAGCCGGCGGACCCGGATGGATCCCCAAGCTCTACGATGGCCGCAATCGCACCTTTTGGTTCTATGCCTACGAAGGCAATCAGTGGGGTCGGCCGACCTCTTCCACCAACACCGTGCCCACGATCGCGCAACGGACGGGCGACTTTTCTGCCCTGCTGAGTATTCCCAACGGCAGCCGGTATCAAATCTTCGACCCTTTTTCGACGCGTACCGCGCCAAGTGGCCGCTTTCAACGCAATCCGCTGGGGGGAAACATCATCCCGCGCAGCCGACTCGACGCAGTCGGGTTAAACCTCGTGACTCTCTACCCGGTACCCAATCAGCCGGGGCGCAACGATGGTGCCAACAATCACTTCTACTCCGACGTTCGTAAGCAGGAGTACAACACGCAGTTCGGCCGCCTCGACCACCAGATCCGGGAAGGGCACCGCCTTTTCTTCCGCTTGCACGACTACGACTGGATCAGCGGGCAGGACCGCTATGGGCTCCCAGTCTCGCGTTTCAATACCCGTTCCGGAAGACGCGGGCTGGCTTTGGATGATGTGCTGATCCTGAGTCCGACGATGGTGCTGAATCTGCGCTATGGCCTGTCCTACGGCGACATGGGCGAAGCCCGTCAGACAAAAGGGACGGACCTCACCACGCTGGGCCTCTCCCGCGCGCTGGCCAGCCTAGTGGATCCAAGCCTGTCAACCGTGCCGCGCGTCCGCGCCGGAGCCTACTCCCCGCTGGCCGAGTGGAGTAATGGGGACGGTGCCAACAGCACGATCACACACACCGCACAGGCAAATTTCACCAATACCCGCGGTGCCCATACGTTGCGTTATGGCTTGGACGCCAGGCTCTACCGCGGCTTTGGCACGCGCACGCCCCTTGCCAATTCCCCTGATCTGAATTTCTCGAACACCTTCACGCGCGGTCCGCTCGATAACGCCGCCCCCGCCGCTATCGGCCAGGAACTCGCCTCCATGCTCTTTGGCGTTCCCGACGGGCTCATGGAGCGCACGGCGACCTCGGCCTTTCAGGACCAATACCTGGCGCCCTTCCTCCAGGATGATTGGCGCGTCAACTCCCGGCTCACACTGAACCTTGGGCTGCGGTATGAATATGAGAGTCCGCTGACCGAACGCTTCGACCGGCTGGTGGCCGGCTACGATGCCACCGTGCCCAACCCCGTGGACGCCCCGGCCCGCGCCGTCTACGCGTTGAATCCGATTGCAGAGATTGCACCGGCGGACTTCCGGTCGATGGGCGGCCTGCGCTTCGTGGCACGCGGTGGGAATGCCCGGAGCCCGTTTCGAGGAGAGAAAAATAATGTGCTGGTTCGCGCGGGCCTGGCCTACAAGCTGGCTCAAAATCTGGTGGTCCGCGCCGGCTACGGCACTTACTACGACAGCATTGGCACCTTCCGGACCATCCCGCAGCAGACCGGTTTCAGCCAGGCCACTCCCATCCAGGCCTCGCTCGACAATGGGCTGACGTTCGTTGCTACCAACGCGAACCCTTTTCCCCAAGGTTTGATTCCCGTGCAAGGAGCGGCGGCTGGCTTGGCGACGAGTCTAGGCCAAGGCTTTTCGTTCTACGATCCGAACCTAAAGCAGGGCTATTCCCAGCGCTGGTCGTTCAACCTGCAACACATGTTGCCCGGCCAAGTTATGGTGGACGCCGCCTATGTGGCCAATCGCGGCACTCGGCTCGCTATTTCCCGGGACCTCAATTCGATCCCGAACCAATATCTGAGCCGCGCCGGCAATCGGGACGCGGCGCTCATCGGCTCGCTCTCCCAACAAATTCCGAATCCGTATTTCGGCTTGGCTCCGTCGTATCCGCGCACGATCACCCGCGGCAATCTGCTCCGGCCGTATCCCCAGTTTGGGAACTTGAGCGCGGTGGTTCCGGACGGATACTCCTGGTACCATTCGCTACAGTTGCGTGCCGAACGGCGCATGCGCAACGGCCTCAGCTTGCAGGCTTCTTATGTTTGGTCAAAGTTCATGGAGGCGATCGAGTACCTCAATCCGGCCGACGAGCAACCGTATGAGGTGATCGCCGACAATGACCGCCCGCACCGAATTTCCATGAGTGGCATTTGGGAAATTCCGGTGGGACGCAGACGTCGTTTCGGCGGGTCGATTCCCCAGGCGGCCGACCTCCTGGCCGGGGGCTGGCAGTTAAATGGCGTTGTGATTGTTCAATCCGGTCCGCCGCTGGGTTTTGGCAATTCGATCTTCAATGGCGACATCAAGGCGATTCCGCTGCAAGGAAGCGCGCGCAGTGTGGATCGCTGGTTTGCCACCGAAGGCTTTGCCCGCGATGCCAGCTTGCAACTGCAGTTGAATCGGCAACAGCTTCCCCTGCGCTTCAGCGGCATCCGAGGCGACGGGCAGCGCGCGTGGGACTGGTCGTTGTTCAAAACATTTCTAGTCACCGAGCGGTGGAAGATACAGTTCCGCGCTGAGGTCTACAACGCGTTCAATCAGGCAAGCTTCAACGCGCCGAATCGTAACCCCACCAGCGGCGCGTTCGCTACCGTGACCGATACGCAGTCGGAGGCGCGGAACTGGCAGTTCTCGCTTTTTGTGAAATTCTAATGAGCATGAAGCGCAGAGTGTTTCTCGGGGCGGTGGCCGCGGCTGGTCCAGGGCGGGCGGCGGCGAAGATTGACGTGGCCTCGTTCGATCGAAGTCGTGTACTGGCGGACGCCCGACAGTTTCTGAATCGTCAGCCCGCCACCCCAGTGGCGTCGCGTTCTCCGCGCAGCGCCGGCGGTCCCCATGACTTTTTCTCTGAAGGCGACTATTGGTGGCCTGATCCAAACAATCCCGCGGCGCCCTACGTGCGTCGCGACGGGATGACCAATCCGGCGAACTTTGTCGACCATCGCAACTATCTGATGCGGCTAAGCGTGGAGGTCCCGGCGCTGGCGGCAGCCTGGAAGTTGACTCGGGAGCGGCGCTACGCCGAGCACGCGGCTGCCCACCTCCGGGCGTGGTTTGTTGCCCCAGCCACCCGGATGAATCCGGACCTGCGGTATGCGCAGGCGATCCAAGGCCGCTCCACCGGGCGCGGCACCGGCATCATCGATACGATCCATTTGGTAGAGGTAGCGCGGGCGATCCCGCTGGTCGCCGAGGCCGGGATGCTGCGCCAGGACGAGTTTACCCGAGTGAAAAGTTGGTTTGCCGCCTACACCAACTGGATGACGACCAGCAAAAACGGCATCGAGGAGCGCGACGCGAAGAACAATCACGCCACCTGCTGGACGATGCAGGTGGCCGCGTTCGCCGCCTTCACGGGCGATACCAAACAGGTCGCCGATTGTGCCGAGCGGTTTCGTACATTGCTGGTGCCTCACCAGATCGCGCCCGATGGTAGCCAACCGCTTGAAGTGAACCGTACCAAGCCCTATGGCTACTGCCTGTTCAATCTCGACGCGCTCGCGACGTTGTGCCAGATTGTCTCCGCCAACGGGCATGACCTCTGGAGCTTCCAGACCAAAGACGGCCGTGGCGTCCGTAACGCGGTCGAACAGATGTACCCCTTCATCGCAGACAAGAAAAAATGGCCGCATCCGTCCGACGTGATGTACTTCGACGAGTGGCCGATGCGCCAAGCGGCGTTATTCTTTGCAGGCCTCGCCTACGGACGCCAGGACTACCTCGACGCCTGGAAGAAGCTGCCCGCCAGTTCGAACGTTGAGGAAGTCGTACGTAACTTCTTCATCCGCCAACCCGTTTTGTGGACATAAGGAAACCTAATGATGAATTCAATCAGCCGTCGACAACTATTGGGCCAATTCGCCATGGGTCTGGCACTGCCCGCCCAACAGAATGGCAGGCGGCCAAATGTGCTCTTTTTCGCCGTCGATGACCTGCGGCCGGAACTCGGTTGCTACGGCGTGCGGGGGATTCAGAGCCCGAACATCGATCGGCTGGCCAAGCAGAGCATGGTGTTTGATCGCGCCTATGTGCAACAGGCCGTCTGCTCGCCTTCGCGCACCAGCATTATGACCGGCGCGCGCCCGGATTCGACGCAGGTATGGGACCTGGTAACCCACTTCCGCAAGGCCATGCCAGATGTGGTGACGCTACCGCAGCACTTCAAGCAAAATGGCTACTTCGCGCAGGGCATAGGCAAAATCTTCCATCCCGGCTATGACGACCAACGCTCTTGGTCCGTGCCGTGGCAGACGCCCAAAGCACCCACCTACGCCAACACGAAGAGCGCACCGCAGAAGGATGAAGACAAACCAAAGCAAAAGGATGGTCCGGCGTTTGAAGCCGCCGATGTGCCGGACAATTTCTATAAGGATGGGCAGGTGGCGGACCTGGCCGTCAAAACGCTCCGTGGGCTAAAGAACAAGGCCGAGCCCTTCTTCCTCGCCGTCGGGTTCGCCAAACCACATCTACCTTTTGTCTCGCCGAAGAAGTATTGGGACCTATACGACGCGGCGAAGATCCCGCTGGCCCCCAATCCGTACCGCCCTAAGGGCGCGCCCGAGTACGCGCTCACCAACAGCGGTGAGTTGCGGAACTATCCCGGCGTGTCCAACGATGGTCCGGTATCGCCGGAACTGGCGCGCAAGCTCAAGCATGGCTACTACGCGGCGGTCAGCTACACGGACGCGCAGATCGGCAAGGTGCTCGACGAACTCGAGCGCCAGGGCCTGCGGCAAAACACCGTCATCGTGCTATGGGGAGACCACGGCTGGAAGCTTGGAGAGCATGGCGAATGGTGCAAACACAGCAATGTGGAGAACGATACGAATGCTCCGTTGCTCCTGTCGGCTCCGAGCATGAAGGCGGCGGGCCAGCACAGCCGGGCGCTCGTAGAGTTCGTTGATATTTATCCGACCCTGGCGGAACTGGCGGGTCTGCCGCTGCCGCCGCACCTGGAGGGCTTGAGCTTCAAGCCGCTGCTCGACAATCCGGGCTTGGCGTGGAAACGAGCAGCGTTCAGCCAATATCCGCGAGGCCAAAAGCTGATGGGCTACTCGATGCGCACCGACCGCTACCGCCTCACCGTATGGGTCGGCCGCAATGACCATTCGCGGATTGAAGCCACCGAACTCTACGATCATCAAACCGATCCGCAGGAGAATACGAACATCGCCAGCCTTCCCGCCCACGCAAAATTGGTGGAAGCGTTGATGGCTCAGTGGCGCCAAGGTTGGCGGGGAGCACGGCCGCTGTAAGCCGCTGGCCACACTTGGCTCGGTAGCTGGATCTCCCCCCCACGGGAGAACCCCCATC
>CANNLB010000005.1 GCA_947505565.1 Acidobacteriota bacterium
GACCGCCGTCACCACAACGACGTTCGGTGCCTCCGGTGCCGGCTCCGTCAGCGTCCGCTTCCAAGGCGCCGGCCTCGCCGCGCCCGTCGATATCGGCTTGACGGTCGCCGCCGGAACCACCATCGACCAGGCTCTGGCCAGTCTCTCTTCCGCCGTTGCCGCCAACGGTTCGCTACAGGCCGCGGGCATCACTCTCGCCTCCCCCACGCCGGGATCGGCGCTCGTCTTCGGTAACGCCCGCGGCGAACGTTTCGAGGCGCAGAGCTCCGGTGATCTCAACAACCTCCTCGGCCTCGGAAGCTTCCGCAGCCTGAACGGTGCCTCCGGCTCGTTCGACTACACCACCCTCACCGGCTCCGGCGGTGCCTTCACCGCCACGGCCGAAACGCTGGAGTTTTCCATCGGCGGCGGCACCACCCTCCCCGTCGCCGTCACTCCGGCGGGTGCCACCATCGGCGACGCTATCCAGGCGCTGAACTCCGTTATCGCCGGGAACACGACTCTGGCCGCCGCCGGACTCGTCGCCACCAATAGCGGTGGCGAAATCCAGCTGGCCAGCACAAACGGCACCCTCTTCCGCATCGCCACCCAAGGCGCAAGCAATGTCTTCGGCTTCAACTCGGCCGGTGCCACCGGAGTCTCCGACGTGGCCGAAACACAAGCCGGAAACACCATCATCAATCAGTTCATCTCCGGCGGAACCCAGCAAACCAGTCTGATACCCTTTAGCGGCATCCGCACCGGCGGCGACGATCAGACGATCACCCTCACCGCCGCCGAGAACGGTGGCCCCGAACAGTCCTTGGCCGTGGTCTTACGCAACGACGGAACCCTTCGCAACGCCGGTACCGTCGACGAAGCCATCTCCGCCATCAATACGACCCTCCAACAGTCCAACAACCAGACCCTCCAAAAACTCTTTGCCGTCAAAGCCAAGGCCACTCCTACCGGCCCCGAAGGCATCCAGTTCGTCAGCACCTTGAATTCCTTCAAGGTGACCGCATCCACCAATGGCGGCGGATCCGGCCTCGGCTCCCAGGGTACGGTGATCTCCTCGGCAACCACCGGAACCGGGGCGACCGCGGACATCAGCACCCAGGAAAGCGCCCAGTCGGCCGTCGCCGCCCTGGCAACCGCCGTCACCTCCCTAGGCCAAGCCCAAGCCGTCGTCGGTCGAGGCCAGAACCAATTTACCTTCGCCGTCAATCTCGCGGCTAGTCAACTCACTAACCTCGCCGCCGCCGAATCCCGTATCCGAGACGCCGATCTGGCCGAAGAAGCGGCAAACCTGACCAAAGCCCAAATCTTGCTCCAGGCCGGTATCTCCGCCCTCGCCCAAGCAAATTCGGCACCAGAACAGGTCCTCTCGCTCCTCCGACAGTAGAACGCTACCCAAGGGGTAGGAAAACTCTATACAACCCTACCCCCTCTCAATTCTTACCCTACTCCCCCGCATTTTGACTAATTCTCTCCCCGCTTCTCCGATAAGCCCTCTGTAACCGGATTTCATCACCGGCCGGGAAGGACTCCCGAAAAGCCGTTTCAAGGAGAGAAACATGTCATTTCGTGTAAATACTAACGTAGCGTCTCTGCAGTCGCGCGAATATCTGCGCCAGACTACCGAGTCGCAAGGTAAGACCATCAACCGGGTAACCTCCGGATTGCGCATCATCGCCAGCGGCGACGACGCGGCCGGTTTGGCCATCGCCAACGGCTTCCGCAGCGACCAAGCGGTTCTATCGCAAGGCGTTCGGAACGCAAATGACGGGTTGAGCACCCTCCAGACCCTGGACGGTGGTATCAATAACATCAGTAAGCTGCTCGACCGAGCTCGAACCTTGGCGACGCAGTCCGCCTCCGGCACCTTCACAGGAGATCGAGGCGTGCTGGATACCGAATTCTCTTCGGTGATCGGCGAAATTGACCGCCAAGCGCAGGCGGTTGGTCTGACGACCGGTGGCGCTTTCGCCAAGTCCCTGTCGGTCTTCATCGGTGGCGGTCGTAGCGCGAACGGCATCTCGACCACGACCAACGGTTCAGTCGGGGTTGACCTGTCGACCTCGACGGTGGATTCCAAGAGCTTAGGTCTCAAGGGGGTTCAGGCTCAGGGTGTCTCGTCTATCGACATTGGCGCCGGATCGGCCTCGACCAGCGTCCAGGCGATCGTTTCGGATTCCACCAATGCGGGCTCGTTAGCCGTCGGCGGATCCACTGACTTTTTCTTTAAGGGTCCTGGCTTCAGCGACGGAGAGCGAATCAAGGTAGCCGTCAATCTGTCGGGCGTCACCAACGTAGATAACTTGGCCACCAACATCAACGCCGCCATCGACTCCGCCGGCGCGGCCTCTTCGCAGCAGGCGACCGCCTTTAAGAACGCTGGCGTGCGGGCCACGGTAGTGACCGACTCGACCGGGAAAAAATCGTTGGGCTTTACGTCGGCTAGCTCTGCCTTCCAGGTAGCGGCTGGTGACCGTCTTTCCAACGCTCTCCTCGGCAACGTTACGTCGGCCTCAAATCCCGCTGGCCTCACCCTGACCAACACCGCGACGGGCGGCTCCGCTACCGCCGCGGCAGCCTCGACGTTCGGGGCGACCGGGGCGGGAACCGTAAATGTCCGTTTTCAGGGCGCAAATCTGACCAGCCCGGTCGATATCGCCTTGACGGTCGCAGCCGGCACCACCATTGAACAAGCGCTTACCAGCTTGACCTCGGCGGTGTCTAGCAACGCATCTCTCCAGGCGGCCGGCATTAGTGTCTCGACGGCGACCGCTGGTTCTGCGCTCGTCTTCTCGAACGCTCGCGGCGAACGCTTCGAAGCGCTCTCGTCGGGCGATGTGGGCAATGTTCTCGGACTCGGCTCCTTCCAGAGCCAGGCCGGCACGAGCGGCAACTTCGATTACAAGACGATCACCGGCAACGTTTCCGGTACCTTCGCCGCTGCCTCGGAGACGCTCGAGTTCTCGGTCGGCGGTGGACCGACGCAGTCCCTCGCCGTCACGGTGACGACCGCTACCGCGGCCGGTGCGGCCGAGGCCCTCAACGCACAATTCGCGGCCAACGCGACTACCGCCGCCGCCGGACTCGTCGCCACCGTCGGCGGTGGCGCGATCACCATCACCAGCACCAACGATTCGAAGTTCCGGTTGAACTCAGTGGGTGCCACCAACGTCTTCGGTTTCAACGATCGCGGCGGTGCCCAAGCCACCGGCGTCGCCGACGCCGCCGAGACACAGGCGGGTAACACCACCATCAACGCCTTCAACGCTGGCGGATCCCAGCAGACCAACCTGCTGAGCTTCACGTCGATCAAAAGCGGCGGCGACGACCAGACGGTCACCATTACCGCCAACAACGCTTCCGGGGTCTCGCAGTCCCTCGGAGTGGTCCTCCGGAACGACAACTCGGTCCGCAACGCCGGCACCGTCGACGAAGCGATCGATGCAATTAACACTGCGTTGCAGCAATCGAACAACGATACGCTGAAGCAGGTCGTGGCCGTGAAGGATAAAGCCACCTCTGGCGGCGCGGAAGGCATTCGCTTCATCAGCAACCTTTCGTCGTTTAAGGTCAGTGTCGGCACCAACGAAGGCGGCACCGGCGTCGGCGGCCAAGGCACCGTCGTAACCGCTGACACCATTGGCACCGGCGCCACCGCCAGCATCAACAGCCAAGCCTCGGCCGAAAAGGCTGTCACCGCACTCGGCCAAGCGATCTCCACTCTCGGCACCGCGCAAGCCGTCGTCGGTCGAGGTCAGAATCAGTTCACCTACGCCGTCAATCTGGCCCAGTCCCAGCTCACCAACCTGGCAGCGTCGGAATCGCGAATCCGCGACGCCGACCTTGCCGAAGAAGCCGCCAACTTAACCAAAGCTCAGATTCTCCTCCAGGCCGGTATCTCCGCCCTGTCCCAGGCGAACTCGGCTCCCCAGCAGGTGCTTTCGCTCCTCCGAGGCTAATTAGCCCTCGGTAGCTCGGCCCGGATTGTCAGAACAATCCGGGCCTTTTTTGCGCTCTCTCGCCTTTTCTTCGTCCGCCTTTCTGCCGATAACAACTCTAGATGACAGTTGCCGCCCGAAAAATTGAACACGCCCGCCAACTCCATAACGCTGGCCGATGGCAGGAAGCAGAACGGCTCTACCTACAAGCTCTCGACGCCTCCCCGGGCGAAACCGACGGGCTTCATCTCCTCGCTCTTCTCCACGCCGACACCGGTCGACCCGACACCGCCACCCAACTCCTCGGCGCGGCGATCGGCATTGAAGGCCCTAAACCCCACCTTTGTCGGAATCTCGGGATCATCCTCGAACGCCAGGACAAACAGGAAGCCGCCATCGCTTGCTATCGACAGGCAGTCCGCGGGGAGCCGAACAGCGCCGACCTCTGGGTGCGCATGGCCGAACTGCTGACTGGTCTCGGCCGCTACGGCGAAGCGGCGCAGGCCTGGGGGCGAGCCATCGAGACGAGCTCGGCGCCGGTCGAAAGCCAGCTCAGCTGGCGACTCGATTGGGCGAAGACCCTGGCGCTCAGCGGAGATCGGGCGGCCGCTTGTGCGCAGCTCGAACGGATCCTTCGCATCGCGCCCGACCACGTCGCCGCTCGGTTCGATCTCGGCGTGGTCCTGACGCAACTCGATCGCGCGCAAGAGGCCGTCTCCGCTTTCGCCGCCGTCGTGGCGGCGGAGCCGGCCCACCCCCAGGCGCACAATAATCTCGCTGTTCTTTGCCATGCTCTCTGCGAGCATGACCGGGCCCTAGTTCACTACGAAAAATGTTTGAGCCTCGATCCGGACTACGTCGAAGCCCGCTACAATTTCGGCACCCTCCTGCAGGAACGCGGAGATCTCGAAGTGGCGACCTTCGAGTTTCAAACCGTCCTCGCCGCCAATCCCGAGCACGCCGCCGCCTGGACGAACCTCGGCAACTGCCTGCTCGGGTGCGGCGAAATCGCCGCCGCCCTCTCCTGCTACGGCAGAACTCTGGCCCTGGAGCCGGGGGAGACCGCCGCCGCCTGGAATGCGGGAATCGCGCATCTGACGGCGGGCCGATTCGAGCAGGGTTGGGCCGGTTACGAGCGGCGCTTCGATGTTCCTGGCGCGACACCCCGTCGCAGCTATCCTATGCCCCTTTGGAGCGGGGAGCCCCTCGCTGGAAAGAAAATCCTCGTTTACGCCGAGCAGGGCCTTGGCGATACGCTGCAGTTCTGCCGCTACCTGCCGCTCCTGGCCGATCGCGGTGCCAACGTCTATTTTGACTGCCCCCGCTCACTGGCAGGGTTGCTCGGCTCGCTACGAACGAAACCAACTCTGTTGATCGAACCCGGCAGTGCTGCGCCAACCGCCGATTTTTACATCCCGCTCCTGAGCGTTCCGGCGATCCTGAAAACGAACCTGGACTCGATCCCAACCGCGGGTGGCTACTTACGTGCGGCACCGGAGACAAGATCCGCCTGGGGCCAGCGGCTCGAACCCCTCGGTCGAAAGCTGCGAGTTGGCTTCGTTTCGCAAGGAAACCCGAAGTATAAAAACGATCGGAATCGCAGTATTCCCGCCGAGCTATTCGCGCCGCTGAGTCAGGTGCAGGACGTGGCGTTGATCAACCTCCAGTTCGGACGGCCCGTCCCCTCCAGCTTGAATGCCCTCGATCTGTCCTCCGAGATCGGCGATTTCGCGAGCACCGCCGGGTTGTTGGAGGAGATGGACCTGGTGATCACCGTCGATACCTCGATGGCCCATCTAGCCGGGGCGGTCGGCAAGGAGGCTTGGGTGCTCCTGGCCAAGGCGGCCGACTGGCGTTGGATGCGAGATCGTGAAGATTCCCCTTGGTACTCGGACGCCCGTCTGTTTCGTCAGACCGAGTCCCACGACTGGGCCAGTGTCCTGCAAACGGTCGCGGAGACCCTTCGAGCCCGCGTCGAACTTGCATTACGGTCCTGATTCGTGCCATCCGTAGTGGTAGCGATGCACCCTGTCTTGTTGAATGATTTTAAGCGCCAGTGGGCGGAAATTGGCTCCGATGTCCTCCGCGCCGTGGAAAAGGTTGGGGCCAGCGGCTGGTACGTGCTCGGCCAGGAGGTGCGTCGCTTCGAGACGAACTTGGCGAGCCACTGGGGAGTTCGTGAGGCGATCGGAGTAGCAAGCGGCCTAGATGCCCTAGAAATCGCGCTACGGGCCGCTGGGCTCCAACCGGGTGATGCCGTGTTGACCACCCCCCTTTCGGCCTTCGCTACCACCCTCGCCATCCTGCGGGTGGGCGGCACCCCGGTTTTTTGCGACACCGACGACAGCGGCCTCATGAACCTCGATCTCGTCGAAGAGATCCTCCGGACCGACGCCAAAGTACGGTTTCTGCTCCCCGTCCATCTTTTCGGCCAGAGCTTGGACCTGGACCGTCTCGCCGCCCTCCAGAGCCAATACGGAACCACAATTATCGAAGACTGCGCGCAGTCGATCGGGGCGTCGTGGCGCGGCAGGGCGACCGGTACCGTCGGACGATTGGCCGCGACGAGCTTCTATCCGACCAAGAATCTCGGGGCGATGGGAGACGGCGGTGCCGTGCTGACGAACGAAGCCAACTTGGCAGACAAGGTCCGACAGCTTCGCGACTACGGCCAATCGGCCAAGTACCTTCACGACGAGATCGGTTGGAACAGCCGGCTGGACGAGGTCCACGCCGCCATCCTCAGCGAAGCGGTACTTCCTCGTTTATCGGCCTGGACTGCCCGACGGAGGCAAGTCGCCGCCGCTTACACCAGCCGAATCCAACAGCGAGCTGTGCGCCTGATCCGACCCAATCCGGCCAATGCCCCCTGCGATCACCTCTTTCCAGTGGAAGTCGCCGCCGGACAACGTTCCGACTTCGAGGGCTGGCTGAAGAGTCACTCGGTCGGGTCAGGCCGCCATTACCCGATCTTGATCCCGTATCAGAACGCAATGGCTTCCGCCAACCACGAGGTGCGAGGCGAACTGACCGTTGCCCGTCGCCTAGCGGATGGGGAAGTCAGCCTGCCGATCCACCCCCAACTCAGCGAAGAGGACGTCGAACGGGTCATCGCTGCGGTGAACGGCTGGAGCTAGCCCGATCGCAAGAGTATGTCCGATCAATGACGGATTTCGGGTTTTCGACCGATCATCAGATGGAACAAGAGGCCCACTTTTTGAAGGTCCTATCGGAGTGATCGTAGCCTGGATCTACCGGCGCACCACTGGTCACGCCCACTCCATTTCCTTTCCTACAACACTGGTCTTGCTCGCCATCCTCATCGCAATGGTTGCCCAGGCCATCGGAGACAACGTAGCCCGAGCGTTCAACCTAGTCGGGGCCCTGTCCATCGTTCGCTTCCGAACCGTGGTGCGAGATACGCGGGATAACGCCTTCGTCATCTTCGCGGTCGTCGCCGGAATGGCGGCTGGCCCGCAAAATCTCTGGGTGGCGATCCTGGGCATTCTCGTTGCCGGTACGGCCGTATTTGTGATGGCAAAGGGAACCCATGCAGAACCGGCCGAAGTCTTTGCTCTCCGGCTCCGGGCCGTGCCCGAATCGAACCTCGACCGGCTCCCGGCCGAACGCCTTGGATCGTTCGTCACCGATCTCCGTCTGATCAGCAAAGCGACCCCGGGGTATAGCCTTGGGATCGAGGGAAGTTATCAAGTCTGGATTAAACAAAACGTCGGAGCGCGGGAAATCGCAAAGAGCACTACAAGTGTCGAAGGGGTACCTGATGTTCGGATTTCGCGGCAAGAGTTAGGGCAAGATTAATTTTGCCTTGCACGGGATAGGCCGTTACTTCGTCTTATCCCATAGTGACGTCACCCAGCTCCATCTTCGTCCTTTTCTTGGCGGCTAGCGTTTCGTCTTCTGCCCAATCGGTCGATTTGCCAAAGCTGCTCGCGGGGGTCGAAAGCCGCTACAACTCGGTCCGGACGCTGGAGTTGACGTTTGAACAGACCTATATAGCGCCAAATAAGGCGCGGAGGATGGAAGCGGGATCGTTGCGAATTCGAAAACCGCGGCGAATGCGTTGGGAATACACGAAACCGGACGGAAAATTATTTATTTCGGACGGCACTGCGTATTGGTATTACTCCGTGATGGCCAAGCGGGCGGAGAAGATGAAGTTAAAAGAGGCGCAGGACATTCAGGCACCGCTGGCGTTTTTGATCGGCAAGCTGGATTTTCAGCGGGACTTCGGAAGGTTTTTGGTGCAGCCGGAGGGAGAGATCGTAACGGTGACGGCGGAACCGAAGAATCCGCAGAAGTCGCCGTTTCAAAGCGTGGCGTTTACGGTTGGCCGTGACAGCCGGATTTCGGAGCTAACGATTAAGGGGCGGGATGGGGCGACGATGATCTTCCGCTTTAGCGCGGAAGTGCGAAATCCGCAATTGAACGACTCGTTGTTTACGTTTGTCGCGCCGCCGGGAGTCGAAGTGGTCGCGGGAGAGGGACAGTAGATGGCGGAGTTCGTCCTAAAGTACGCCGACGCGCGAGGGCTGATCAAGCAAGAGATTGCGGAAGCGGCGACGGAGCAGGAGTTGCGGGAGAAGTTTACGCAACAGGGATTTCTCGTTTATTCGGTGAAGCCAAAGGGGAAATTCGATCAATTGGCACCGTCGTTGACGGGAGCGAATCGGAAGAAGAAGCTGAATCTGGAAAAGTTCCTGATCTTCAACCAGCAGTTCGTCACGCTGATCAAGGCCGGATTGCCGATTCTGAAGTCACTAGATCTGCTGGCGACGCGGTTGACGGACGCGAAGTTGAGCCCGCTGGTGACGGCGGTGCGGGATGATGTCCGCGTCGGGACAAGTTTGTCGGATGCTTTCGCGCGGCAGGGCGTTTTCCCGCCGATCTACGTGACATCGATGTTGGCTGGCGAACGGTCGGGCGCGCTGGTGGAAGTTTTGGAGCGGTTTGTCAGCTATCAGCGGATGACGCTGGCCGTCCGGAAAAAGCTAATTGCCTCATTGATCTATCCGACTCTCCTGATCGTTTTGGTACTGCTTCTGGTTGTATTTCTGATCACCTACGTGGTGCCGCAGTTTAGTTCGCTCTACGGGAGCATGAACGCGAAGTTGCCGTTTTTGACGACGCTGTTGATTTCGGTGGGGACGACGGCGCAGGAGTATTTTTGGCTGGGCGTGGTTTCGCTGGCGGGCGCGGCGGCGGCGTTGCGTTGGTGGATGCAGAGCGAGAGCGGCAAAGAGCGGCTCGATTGGGTGAAGTTGAAGTTGCCGATTGCGGGCGAGATTTGGATTAAGTATCAAGTGGCGCAGTTTGCGCGGGTGCTCTCGACGCTGCTGCTGGGCGGGATTCCACTGATTCAGGCGCTGGAGACGGCGGCGGAAAGCGTGGGGACGCGGGTGCTGGCGCGGGCGCTGGAGTCGACACGAAAATCGGTGCGGGAGGGACAGACGTTGTCTTCCTCGCTGGCGGCAACGGGGGTGTTTCCGCCGCTGGCGATCGACATGATTGAAGTGGGGGAATCGACGGGCGCGCTGCCGGCGATGTTGGGATCGGTAGCGGAGTTTTTTGAAGACGATGTGCAGACGCGATTGGGCGCCGCGCTTTCGTTGATTGAGCCGGCGATTATGATTTTCATGGGTATTTTCGTGGCATTTGTATTGGTCGCGCTGTATCTGCCCATTTTTTCGTTAGCGGATACGGTGGGAGGATAGATGGGAACGCAAGTAGTTGCTCCGGCAGTGACGGCGCAGATCGCCGATGCCAAGGCGTTGGCGCTGCGCTATCGGACGCCGTATGTCGATTTGAAGGAATCGGCGGTGGATTTGGAGTTGCTGCGCCTAGTGCCGGTGGACATGATGTTCCGGTACAACTTTGTGCCGGTGATGATTGAGAAGACGACGGCGGGGGAGACGATGGAGATCGCGGTGGCGGATCCGCGGAACCTGCAACTGATTGATGAGCTGAGCGTGCTGCTGCGACGCCGGCTACGGGTAAAGGTCGCTCCGCTGCATCAGATCACGGATTTGCTGAAGAAGACGGAGCAGTCGCAGCGGGTTCTGGAGGAAGTGACCGAAGGGTTTACGCTCGATGTGGTTTCCGAAGAGAACCCGGACGAGACACTTTCGATCGATAAGATTTCTGCGGGCGGGGACGACATCGCGCCGGTGATCAAGTTGGTGGACAGCACGATCTTCAACGCGCTGGAGCGGCGGGCGAGCGATATTCATATCGAGACGCGGGACCAGGAAGTGGTGATCAAGTACCGGATTGACGGGGTGCTGCACTACGCGATGTCGCCGATTGCGAAGGACTGGAGTTCGCGGATTATCTCGCGCATCAAGGTGATGAGCGAGCTGGATATTTCTGAGCGCCGGGTGCCGCAGGACGGGCGTTTTCGGGTGCGTTATAAAGGACGACTGATCGACTTCCGGGTGTCGGTGATGCCGACGGTACACGGGGAGGATTCGGTGCTTCGTGTTCTCGACAAGGAGTCGATGAGCGAGAAGTTTTCGAAGCTTTCGCTCGATGTGGTGGGCTTTTCCGAGAACGACGTCCGCAAGTTTCGGTTGTACATCAAAGAGCCGTACGGCATGGTGCTGGTGACGGGGCCGACTGGTTCGGGCAAGACGACGACGCTGTACGCGGCGCTGAGCGAGATCAAGAACGACGAAGACAAGATCATCACGATTGAAGACCCGGTGGAGTATCAGCTCAAGGGCATCACGCAGATTCCGGTGAACGAGAAGAAGGGGCTGACGTTTGCGCGGGGGCTGCGCAGTATCTTGCGGCACGACCCGGACAAGATTCTGGTGGGCGAGATCCGCGACCAAGAGACAGCGCAGATTGCGATCAACTCGGCGCTGACGGGGCATTTGGTGTTCACGACGGTCCACGCGAATAATGTGTTTGACGTGCTGGGCCGGTTTTTGAATATGGGCGTGGAGCCATACAATTTTGTGTCGGCGATGAACTGCATTTTGGCGCAGCGCCTCGTCCGGAACATCTGCGAGCACTGCAAGCAGCCGGCGGTGGTGACTGAGCAGGAATTGCTCGATTCGGCTTTGAAGCCGGAGGATTGGGTAGGGGTGACGTTCTACGAAGGCGCGGGTTGCTTTGAGTGCGGCGGGACGGGGTACCACGGGCGGAGCGCGATTCATGAGTTGCTCGATATGTCCGAGAAGATTCGGGAGATGATTCTGGATCGGCGGCCGACGAGCGAGATCAAGCGGTATGCGCGGAGCGCAGGGATGTCGACGTTGCGCGAGAGTGCGATTGAGCGGGTGCGGTCGGGGATTACGACCCTGCGCGAGATCAACAAAGTGACCTTTATCGAGGGCTGATGGCGATTACCGATACCATTCAACGTTTGCTGGCGGATCCGGCACCGGACCTGAGTTTTGAGATATCGACACAGGGGTTGGCGTGCGCCAAGCGGGGCGGGACTCCGCAGTGGACTCCGTACGAGGCGGAGACGTTGCGGATATCACCGATTGAGGACAACATCCTGCGGAATGACTTCTTCCTGAAGGCGATTAAGGAAGCGGCGGGACCGGAAACAGGGCGGAAGCGGCGGACGGCGGTTTTGATTCTGCCGGACTATGCGGCGCGGATGGCGGTGTTGGACTTCAGCCAGTTTCCGGCGGACCCGGATGAGCAGCGGGCCCTCGTGCGGTTTCGGATGAAGAAGACGGTTCCGTTTGACGTGGACGCGGCGGCGGTGAGTTGCTTTGTGCAGCCGCGGCAAGGGTCGGCCAAAGAGGTGGATGTGCTGGCGACGTTAGTTTCGCTCGAGATTCTGGCCAAGTACGAGGCTCCGTTTCGGGTGGCGGGATTGTGGCCGGGACGGATTACGACATCGACGTTGGCGGCGCTGGATTTGGTGCCGGCGGATGGATGTCGGGTGCTCGTGAAGCTGGCGAACAAGGTGTTGACGATTGCGGTGACGATGGGAGGGAGCCTGCGTTTGCTGCGGTGCGTCGAGCTCGCGACGGCGGACGAGGAAGAGTTGGGAGGCGTTTTGTATCCGACGCTGGCGTATCTGGAAGATGAGTTGAAGACACGACCGCAGTCGGTGCACTTGTGTGGGCTGGCGTCGTTGCCGTCGGATGTGGAGTTGCCGGTGGAGCCGTTACAGAGTCCGTTTGGGGCACCGTCGGCGACGAATGCGGGATTATTGGGATATCTGGCAGCGGGAGGCCGGAATTAACGTGCGGTATCCGATTAATTTATCGAGTGAGCCGTTCCGCCGGGACCGGGCGGTCACCATTTTTGCGAGCTTGGCAGCGGGGTTGCTGGCGGTTACTCTGGGGCTGCTCGTGCTAATGATTGTGAACGAGCGGCAGGCCAAGAGCGACCTGGTGGCGGCGATTGCGCAGACCGAGAAGCAGGTGGCGGGCATGGCGAGCGAGCAGGCGACGCTGGAGGCGTCGATGCGGAAGGTGGAGAACGCGGATGTGCTGGAGCGGAGCGTGTTTTTGAACACGTTGATCGCGCGGAAGGGGATCAGTTGGTCGAGGCTATTTGCGGACTTGGAGCAAGTGATGCCGCACAATGTACGGCTGGTGGCGCTGCGGCCGCAGGCAAATGCGAAGAACGAGATTCAGCTTGAGATGACGGTGGCGGCGCAGAGTATTGAGCCGGTGATTGACTTATTGAAGCGGATGGAAAGTTCGACAGTGTTTACCGTTCCATCGATGGCGACGATGCTACCGCCGTCGCAGAGTGAGCCTTTGTACCGATACCGAGTGAGTGTGAACTATGCTCAGAAGCTCTAAATTGGTTGTAATCGCGAGGGGCTGGCTGGCTGGACGAGCAGCGCGGGTGTGGCTAGGGGGGCCCGCCGCGGAGCGGGCCACTCGGCCCGGGCGGAATGCGGGTGCCGCAGCGGCGCTCGGAACGGCGGAGGGAGGCGGCTTGGTGCGTTGGTGGAGTGCGGGAGCGGCTACGAGTCCGGGTGAATCGGCTTGGCGGATTGGGTATGCCAGCGAGGTGCTTAGAGCGGTAGAGGGTTGCGGTGCGGTGGCTCGGATGGTTGCTCGTGAGGAGACGGGGCGGGACTCGGCGGCTCGACAGGGCGTGGGTGCGGCCGAGGAGTTTCGGGCGAGGACAGGGCGCAGGACGGTGACGGGAGGCAGGGTTTTGGTGGAACCCGGCTTGGTGCGTTGGCGGAGTGGGTATGCCAGCGAGGGGCTTAGAGCGGTAGAGGGTCGCGGTGCGGTGGCTCGGATGGTTGCTCGTGGGGAGACGGGGCGGGACTCGGCGGCTCGACAGGGCGTGGGTGCGGCCGAGGAGTTCGGAGCAGCGGCGCGGATGTGTTGCGGTGAAAGTCGGGGCGCTCGTTTCGGTGCAGATCAGGATCAAGTGAGAGTGAACTATGCCTAAACCATTTAAGCTTGGCGAGATCAAATTGGACCTTCCGCGGGGGATCGTCCTCCTGCTGCTCGTGCTGAATCTGGTCGCGGGGTGGTTTGTGTTCTCCCCGTTCGGCGGCTCCGCGCAAGACATGGAAGCCCAATTGAGCGCGTTGCGGGGACAAGCCAAGGAGCGGAGAGTTTCGCTCGACCGGACGAAGAAGCTCACCGCTAATATGGACCGCGGCCGGAAAGAAGGCGATGATTTTGTCGGCGCCTACTTCCTCAGCCGACCGACCACCTACTCCACTGTCGTCGACGAAGTATCCAGCATGGCGAAGCGGGCCGGGGTCCGGGTGAAAGAACACGGATTCGTCGAAGACCCCGTGGAAGGGTCCGATGAGATGTCGATGCTGTCGATCAACGGTAACTACGAGGGCACCTATGCGGATCTCCTCCACTTTTTAAGAGAGGTCGATATCGCTCCTCGCCTCGTGATCATCGAGGCGCTGTCGGCGTCTCCGCAGCAGGGGTCCGGGGTTCTGAATATCAATATGCGGGCGAATACGTTTATCCGTGAGGCTCCGCTTGCCTTAGTCGTGGCACAGAATGGCGGGGGGGCGCGATGAAGTTAGGTGCAGAACCGAAGCAAGTTGCAATCCTGGTGGGAGTGCTGGCCGTGGGGGCGGTTGCCTACTTTATCGGTGGGGATTCTCCTCGATCAGAGCAGAGCCCGAAGGCTGCGGCGCGGCCGGTAGTGCCGATGGTGGGCGGTCCTCGGACGCTGCCGGTAGTGGCGGCGAGCCAGACGAAGCCGCGACCGGCGCTCCGGGCGGCGGTGCAGGAGTTTAAGCCGGTGCTGAAGTCGCGCCGCGTGGAAGATCGGGTAGACCCGACGACGATTGACCCGACGTTGCGGCTGGAGCTCGTGAAGCGATTGGCGGGGGTAAAGATCGAAGGTGGCACGCGGACGATTTTTGACTTTGGGCCGGCGCCGGCGCCGAAGCAACCCGATCCACCGAAGATTTTCCCGAAGCCGCCGGTGGATCGGGCGAAGTTGACGCCGCCACCGGCACCGCCGATCAACTCGATGACACCGGGGGCGCAGCCGCAGAAGCCGCAGGCTCCGCCGATGCGTCTGAAATTTTATGGGTTCGTAGGCGGTGCGCGGACGAAGACGAAACGGGCGTTTTTCCTGGACGGCGAGGACATTTTCGTGGCTGGCGAGGGGGACGTGATCCAAAAGCGGTACAAGGTGATTCGGATTGGTTTGAACTCGGTGGTTATGGAAGACCTGGAGTTCAAGAGCGAGCAGACACTGAACTTAGAGGAGCAACAGGGGTAGATGAAGCGACGGCGACCTGATTCCGGCTTTGCGATGCTGCTGGTGTTTGCGATGGCAGCGGCGATGGCCTGGGTGCTCTACATGGAACTGCCTCGGCTGGCGTTTGAAGCGCAACGGAATAAGGAAGAGATGCTGGTGGAGCGGGGGGAGCAGTACATCCGGGGGGTGCAACTGTTTCAGCGGAAGAATAAGAAGCTTCCGCAGACGATTGAAGAGTTGGAGCAGACGAACGGGATCCGGTTCATCCGGCGGCGGTATGTGGACCCGCTGACGGGGAAGGACGATTGGCGGGTGATCCATGCGGACGCGTCGGGGAAGTTGACCGACTCGCTCGTGAAGAAGCCGGCGAAGCCGGGGGAGACGGGGACGGGAGCGACCGAGGCTCCGAATCCTTATTCGGTGGGTTCGACGGCGACGATTAGTACGGATCCGAACGCGCAGATGGCGGGGGGGCCGCGAAGGGCGTCGGAGATGCCGCGGGCTCCGGGGATGGTTTCGGCGAATGGACAGCCGCCGGGGGGAGAGGGGCCGCCGCCACCGCCGCAGGGTTTTTCACAGGGGATGTTTCCGGGTTTGGGATCGAATCCGAATGTACCGACGGCGCCGGGACTGCCGGGCCCGTTTGCGCAGCAGGGCGGGTATCCGAACGCGGCGGCTAACTCGCAGACAGGGGGTCAGGTGGCGCAGCAGCAGGGAAGTGGGGCGTACACGGTGGGCGGGGGCGGCTATAGCGTGGGTGGCGGAAATTTTTCGGCGCCGCCGGTGAACAATGGTTCGCTGCGGTTGCCGGGGAGTGGTTCGACGAGTTTTGGTCCGC
>CANNLB010000006.1 GCA_947505565.1 Acidobacteriota bacterium
CAAAGTGAGCTCGGGCGGCGTAGAGCGAGAGATAGTCGTCGAGGGCTGGCAGCTTGAGGCCGTTCAAATGGCGCAGGGCACCGGAGAAGTCGTTTCCTTCGAGGGCGGCGACGGCTAGGGCCAGGCGGGCGGTGGGGGCATTGGCGCTGGAGGCGCAGGCCTCGAGGACGGCGCGGACGCCCGCCTTCGCCGGCGTCAAGCGTAGCGCACGAGCCTCGCTTTCGCAGGGAGCACCGCCGCGGAGGGTAACGACCGTGATGAAGAAGAAAAGGGCGGTACGCATACCTATCTCCTAATTCTGACGCGTTTCCGCCAAAATAAGTTGGCCGGAGTTACTTCAATCGGCGCTAGCCGCAATTCGACCGGCTTGGCTATGCGCCAGCCCGTGAGCCAGTCGCTCATTTAAACCGGAGTCGGCGAACTCGGCGGCGACTCGAATTGCGTTTTTGATGGCATTTGCATTGGAGCGACCGTGGCAAATAATCGTGCAGCCCTTCACCCCCAGCAATGGGGCTCCGCCGAACTCAGAATAATCGACGCGTTTTTTGAAATTCGCGAACGCCGAGCGGGAGAGCAGATAGCCGATTTTTCCGGACAAACTTGCCTTCAGCGATTCCTGCAACAGGTGTTTGACGACATCGACCAGCCCTTCACTCACCTTTAGAGCGACGTTGCCGGTGAACCCATCACACACGATGACGTCGGCTAGTCCAGTGAACAGGTCTCGCCCCTCGACGTTACCGATGAAGTTGAGGGGAAGTTTTTTTAACAACGGCGTCGCCGATTTGGTCAGCTCATTTCCTTTATGCTCTTCTTCACCGATCGACAATAATCCCACGCGCGGTTTCTCGGTGTGGAAGATTAAGCGGGAATAGAGTTCGCCCATCATGGCGAATTGGGCCAGCATTTCGCCGGAGACGTCGACATTTGCGCCGACGTCGAGCATGACCGCTGGTTTGCCTTTTACCGTTGGGAAAACCGAAGCTAGTGCTGGACGGTCTACGCCGGGCACCATGCCACAAACAGTTTTGGCTAGGGCCATCACGGCACCCGTGTTGCCAGCGCTGACAACACCTTGCGCTTGGCCATCACGCGCGAGCCGAAGAGCGACTCGAATGGAGCTATCCTTCTTATTGCGTAACGCCTTACCGGCGCTGTCCTCCATCGTCACCACCTCGCTAGCGTGGTGGATAGAGATCGGGAGCTTTTCCCAACCCGTGTGAGCGGACAACTCGGATCGCAAGATCTGTTCCTGGCCGACCAAAATGACCGATACAGGGAGATGGCCAACGGCGCGAATTGCGCCTTCGACTTCAGACTTGGGAGCGTGGTCTCCGCCCATCGCATCTACGGCGATTGTCACCATAGCAATGAACTGGGGCCCTTAACCTATCTTACTGCTCAACCACTTCGATGACGGCACGGCCTTTGTAGAAGCCACAGCTGGGGCAGAGCCGATGGGGAAGCTTCACCGCGTGGCAATTAGGGCACTCCGAATGGATCGGACGAACTAGAAAGTCGTGAGCGCGGCGGGAGGAGGTGCGGCGCTTGGAGTGACGGCGTTTGGGATTAGGCATGCTAGGTCTCTAACTCGGTAGTATAGCGAATATTTGTCGAATCCGCTACAACTTCCCAAGTGCGGCCCATCGTTCGTCCGGGATTACAGTCGTACAGGTGCAACTTTGCTCGTTGCGGTTGATCCCGCACACAAAACAGAGCCCTTTACATTCCGGCTGGCACAGGAGGCTTGACGGCAGCAGGAGCAGCACCTGTTCGCGCATGACGTCATTCAGTTCCATCCCATCCCCATCGTAAAAACCGAGATCGATGTCTTCCGGATGGAGCTCAACTTCCTGGCCGGGCAGCGATTCCGGTAGAGGTTCGTAGAGAAGATCGAAATCGTTCTCGATGGGGATTTCTACCGAGGTGAGGCAGCGGTGGCAATCGACTTGCAAGGAGACGGCAAGATGCCCCACAAAGTGGATTTCTTGCGTCATCTCGTCCAAGCTCGCTTCGCCTTTGGCAACAAGCGGCGTGGTCTGCGTGGTGCCCGGATCCCACTCAATCGTTCCGGGCAGGATGGTTTCGGCGAAGGTGACCTTGGCCAGGTCGAGGGCGCGAACGGAAACGAACATCTCTATAGTCTGACAGAGTTAGCGGAGAAAGCGCCGGAATCCGAAATCGTAGACGCCAGCGCCGATAATCCCGCCGAGGAATGGGGCGATGAGGGGGACCCAAAAGATTCCGGTGCCATCGGTTAGGCCGTTGTTGCGGAAACCGGCAAGAGCGGTGAACAACCGGGGTCCCAAGTCACGCGCCGGGTTGATGGCATAGCCGTGCATAGGACCGAAGCCCATTCCGATGGCGACGACGATGAGTCCGATGAACAGGGGAGTCAAGCCGGGGGGAGGGGGGGCGTTCTCGTGATCGGTGACCGCCAGGACAAGAAACAGCAAAAGGGCGGTACCGATGACTTGATCGACAAACCCGGCCATGGGGGCGGCCGGAAACGCCGGAAAGGTTGCAAAGACGCCGGCGGACTTTTCGAGACCTGGGTCAAACCTCTGGAAAGCTTCCCGATAGTTTAGGAATACCAGAGCCGCGCCGGCAAAGGCGCCGGTCAATTGGGCGAAGATATAAGGCAAAACCTTTACCCACGAGAAGCCGCGAAAGATGGCGAGGGCCAGGGTAACTGCCGGGTTGAGGTGGGCTCCGCTGGTCTTGCCGGCGACGAATACTCCGAACATGACGGCCAAGCCCCAGGCGAGGTTGATATTGGTTGTGCCGCCGTTTACAATTTCGCCGGGGACGCCGGTACCGAACAGCGCAACAGAGGCCACGACCCCGGTACCAAGTGTCAGGATGACTAGGGTACCGAAGAATTCGGCGGTTAGTTCCGCCGCGAGGCGAGAGTTCGACATGACCGCGATTTTACACTAGTTCCATCGTTAGGACCGCAGCGGCGGGGAGGTCGCCCGCCCCAAGGAGCTACGGCTTGCCCTGGTAGGGGATTTCTAAAGTGCCCGTCTCGAGGCCTTCGATTCTAACGCGCAGTTGGGGAGGCGGAGCGGGTGCTGCCGGTAAGGGTTCGTCCGGTATTCGACGCAGCGTCAATACTAGTTGTGTCGGTTTGGGCTCGGCTGATTTGATCGGCAAGCCAAGGATCGCTGCGAGGGTGGGGAACTCTTCGAGGGCCTCTGCTTCGCTGAGTTGGCCTGACAATACCAGTCCCGCGGAGTGGCGGGCCGTCGCGAGTTTTTTCAACCAGGGAGCCAACGCGTATTTCCCTGAACGGGTTCCGAAGCGCTCTTTTTCGAGGGCCTTGAGAGCAGCTTCGAGCGCCTCGGGCGGATCCAGATCGAATCCCACCGCCAAGCCAATCTCTGCACCCACTTTCAGAACCAGCTCTACTCCGGCGGTTTGGGTTCCGCTGATTTGTTCCCACGAAGTCGGCGCAAAGCCGTCGGGAAGATCGTCAGTGAGGACCCAGACCTCGGCGTCAGTCGCCAAGTCGAGCGCCCGACCGAACAGGGTACTCCGCCGCGCCTGAGGGGTGATCGGGATTCTGCTCCGGTCTATTGCGGCGGTAACATCAGCCCGGGTCCCGAGCAGGGCGGTTTGGGAATCGACAATCGCGAAGTGGACTTCGAGCGGAGAGCCACTTGGGGGCAGAATCACGTCAATGCCTTTGTGGTCCTTGATTTGTGCGTGGCCCTTTCCTGCCATTTGTTTGATTCGCGCGGCGTCGAGCGGGCCGGAGAGGATCAAAACGGTGTCGGCGCTGCCGTCAGCGGCAAATGCCGTCGAGACGAGGAGCCGCTGGACATGACGCGAGAGTTCCGGGCCCATGGCTGCCAAGAACTGTTGGCGTAGTTTCTCACCCAGCGGATTCTGGCCCAAGCGGAATAAGTCTGCACCGGCGAGAATTTGTGCATTCGGATGGGCGAACCGCCACGCCGATGGCTCCGGCCGAAGTTCGAATTCCGGAGCCGCCCCTAAGGGGAGTAGAAAAAAAGGAGCGGTAAGGGTGAGAAGGCAAACGTTCATTCGGTGAGCCTCTCTATTCCACGGGAAGGATGGCAGTATTTGAACTTCGGCCATTTACAACCGCGGTGATCGCAACCTCGCGTTGAGTGGCGACCTGATCGTTGATCGCGAGTTTTATGGCGACCAGACCGATCTGTCCTGGGCTGGCGATCGCACTGAGCGGGGTGATCATCGCTTCGCCGATTTTCAAATCTACCGGGTCCGCCACCGGGTTGGCGGGAGTCATCGGGACGGGGAAGCCATCGAGGACCGGGCGCTGGTAGGGGCCGAAACCGGTGCCCAAGAGCGTAATGGTTTCGCCACGACGGGCGGGGCTATCGGGAGAAATCACGCTACCGTCCTCATGCGTCGCGGCCAGATAGAACTTGCCGTCCAAAGTGAAGCCAAACAAACCCGGCGCGTTGCGTACGATCTGCGCTTTGCCTTTGATTTCGGGCTGATTGCCCGTTCGCACGGCCAATACCTGCTCTCCCTCGGCCAAGTCGAACGGAAGTTGAGCGTTGATCTGTTCCGGCGAGACGAACAGCAGCGGCAGCAACCGAGTGCCCCAGCGAATCGTAGTGCCCGCAAGAACCTGCGCCAGAGGGCCGGTTGGACCTGGTAGGTAGTCGGGCGCGAGTTGTTTACCGAAGACCGAAATTATGCTGCCCGGAGCCACAACCAAATCCGGCGTTTCCCCGGCGGCGTTGCGGATTCCCGCTGTGGGAATGACCGGAATCCGATCGAGTAGCGCGCGCACCAAGCTAGGGCTACGGAGTGATACGAGGCCCGATTCCGATGTTCCATCGAGATCTCCGGCCCAACGGCGGAACCGGAAGCCTTCCCGCGCGGTCAGAGTGACGCGCACCGCAGCTGTTTCCGGATAGAAGGCGTCCGCTGACGGTGGGTCAAACGTGAAGTTGGCACCCTCGGCCGGCTCGGCCACCGCGCGCAGCGTATTGGCCATGCGATAGCTGAGGCTCAAGCGGCGCTCGTCGCCGGCAAACGTAACCGAGCGCAGGCGCTCCCCGCTATCGTTCCAGGAGGCGAATTCCGCGCGAGAGTCAGCGCCAAAGGAGATGGTCGCTGTCGCTTCGAGGGTCACGGTAGAGCCATTCGGCCGATCGAGTACGCAAGGCATCGCGCAACCCACGCCGTCGATCAAAAGGCGGGAGGCGGGTTGATTGGTTGTGATCGTTATTCGCGGCAGAAGTTCATAATTTGCGATCAGCCGTAATCCGCCTTCGGCGGTATCGGCTGGTGTCGTGATGTCCTGCGCAGCGGCGCCGCCATTGGACCAGTTCAAGAACCGGTATTTACGTCCTCGGCTGTCGGTGGTGATGGCCGGCGCGGTGACCGTATTGGCGCTGCCGACCGCCCAAACGAAATTCAAAGAAGGCCAATTGTCCCTCCCATTTACGGATAGTTTGAGTCCGGTCGGCTGGGTAAGAAAGGATACCGAGGCTCCACGGACAAAACGGGCGGTCACCGTTTGCATCACGTTCACGTTGGTGGCCAGGTAAAGCCCTTCGGGCCCGAGAGGAAGATCATACGAATCAAAAACCCACACGCGGCCCTGCAAATCCTGTTGGGGGCTCGGCGCGCTCAAAAGATGCCGGGCGCCGTCGGCAAACTCCCGGAGCCCGGGATTGGAGCGACCAACGTCTTCCAAGCGAGTGACGGTCTCAAACGGGGTGCGGTCGACTGAAACGCGCAACCCCTCCGGATCGGTGTAGAAAAGCACCCGTTTGGCGGGCGAAAAAAGTGGGGAGATGACCGCCGGATTTTTCACGGTATAGGTTCGCAGAGAAGAATCGCCGGGCAGATTTCCATTCACCAGCCAGCCCGTGAACACGAAGCCCGCATTCGGGACCGCTTGCATCGATAACTCCTGATTGGCCGAATAGTAGGCCGAATAAGAGGTTTGGTAGCATGTGCTGTTCACAAAGAGCTGCCCGGGAAACGCCGCCGACGTCGAGCAGATGGCACCGGAGGAAACGCCAGGTGCCGAATAGAATATGAACTGGATCCGGTGCTCCACGGTGTAGGTGACTTCATAGGACGTAATCGCCGGATTGGCGGTAACCGTCTGTAGGCGCTTGGTGCCATCGCCCAACAGGCCACGGTTATCCTTCCACGCCGAAAACGTCCATCGTGTATCGACTCCACCGGTTTGGTTTTCGAGGTCGGCGTCGAGTGTGTGCTTGCTGCCCGTAGGCCAGACGAAGCTTTGAGAGCCTCGATACTGGATGCCATCAACCAAGAAGGTTCCGTTTGCCGGTACGGAACCGATCCGTACTTGAGACGTGGACTGGGCCTGGCCGATTCCGGCTAGAAAAGTGGCGAAGAGTGCCTGGGCGAAGATGCGCGAACCGGGGTTTGAATTCATTGCACGTTGTCCTTACTGTGTCTTTCGACCGTTTCCGGTACTTTCTGCATAAGGAAACCACCTTAAATAGAAAAGAACGCGTTCGTCCCGACAACCTCTTATCGACGGTTTACAGTAGAGAGAGTAGACCCATGTCTGAACAAATCACTTCTTCTTCCCCCGCATCGCTCCCGGCCGTCCCGTTGACTATCGAAGGTGCCTGGGTGCTGCACCAGATGTTCCGGATCGACCGTTCGCGATTTAACGGACTCGAAACCCTGCGGCGAAGGCAGTTGCTCCGCGATTTCGCGGCCGACTTGCGGCACATGCAAGAGAGCTCCGACGGGCAGACCGCTGCCTTTGCGATGGTGGGCAAGGGCGACCTGATGATGGTTTACTTTCGGTCGACTCTGGCGGAATTGCAGGAGGTACAGCGCGATTTCGGCAATTTGGATCTGGCTGGGTATCTGCAGCCGGTCGGGGACTATACCTCTGTCGTGGAACTGGGGCTCTACGAATCCTCTGTGAAGACGTTTCGCGCCTTGACGGAACAAGGTCTAGCGCCCCACAGCGAAGAGTGGGACGCGGCGATCAAAGAAACTCTGGCCCGCCAAGCCGAAGCGATGAAACCGCGGCTTTATCCTCAAATTCCGGACCGAAAATACATCTGCTTTTACCCGATGGACCGTCTGCGTGGCGAAGACAAGAACTGGTACACGGTGCCAATCGAGGAGCGGGCTCGGATGATGCACGAGCACGGCATGGTGGGCCGACGGTATGCGGACAGCGTGAAGCAGATCATTACGGGTTCGATCGGTACCGACGACTGGGAATGGGGCGTCGACCTTTTCGCCGATGACCCGACGGTGTTCAAGCGATTGATCTATGAGATGCGCTTCGACGAAGTCAGCGCCATTTACGCTAAGTTTGGGAAGTTTTACGTCGGGGTGCAGTGCAAGCCCGAGGACATTGAGAAATCGCTTTTTGGGTAGGCCGCTCGAAGCGAGTGATCGAACTGGTATACTTCGCCTGATGCTGGAGTCAACTTTTCAACTGCCCCGAATTGTCAGGGTGAGACAGAATTTTCCGAGCCGAGCGCTGCCGGATGTCCGCGGAGCCGTCAGCGCGGCGATGCGGACGGCGGCGATGGATTCGCGGCTCGCTCGCGGGTCTCGGGTCGCGATTGGCGTGGGCAGCCGCGGAATTACCAATATTGATCAAATCGCTAAAGCGGTGGTCGACTATTGGCTTGCGGCTGGGTGCGCCCCCTTTATCTTCCCCGCGATGGGAAGCCACGGGGCGGCGACTGCCGAGGGCCAAGCCGATGTACTGGCTCATTATGGGATTACCGAAGCCACGATGGGTTGCCCGATCATCAGCAATCTGGAAGTCGTTTCGCTCGGACGCGACGCCAACGGGATTGAAGCGTTTCTGGATAAGAACGCCTTCGACGCCGACGGGGTCATGTTAATCGGGCGCGTGAAGTGGCATACCGATTTTGCCGGCGAAATTGAGAGTGGATTGTTCAAAATGATGGCGATCGGGCTCGGGAAGTTTGCCGGGGCTCAGCGCTATCATACCTATGCTTATAAGTTAGGCCTCCATCACGTCATTCGAAGTGTCGGTCGTCAGGTGCTGAGTTCCGGCAAAATCCTTGGTGGCTTGGCGATTCTCGAAGACGCCTATCATCAAACGGCCCATCTGGAGGCCGTCCCCGTCGAAAACATGGAAAAGCGGGAAGAAGAACTGCTGGCTCTCGCCAAATCTTGGATGGGTCGCCTCCCGTTTGACCTAGACATCTTGATGCTCGACGAGATTGGCAAGAATATCTCGGGTGCTGGGATGGATACCAAAGTTGTCAATCGCAGTGTGTCCGGAGAGTCCAATCCTTGGCCGGGGCCCCGCTTTGAAAGGGTTTTCCTGCGAGATCTTTCGAGCAAGAGCTACGGCAACGCGGTTGGTTTGGGGATGGCCGACATCATTCACGATCGCCTGCTCGCTAAAGTCAATTGGACGCCTACCCGGATCAACTCGTTGACCGCTTCGACGCCCGGGGCCATTCGGACCCCCGTGCATTTTGGGAGCGATTTCGAATGTCTAAAAACGATGTGGCCAACGGTGGGCAAGCTGGAGGAGAAAGAAGTAACCTTGGGTTGGATTAAGAACTCTTTAGAGCTCACTCCGTGCGCCTTCAGTGAGAACTTACTCCCGGAGATTGCCAAGAACCCGACGCTGGAAGTTCTGGGTGATCCTGAAACAATCGAAATGGATCCGCAGGGTAACTTCCTGACTTCTCTTTTTACGGCTGAAGACTTGGCCGCAGCCCACCATTAGCTGGATGTTACTCCGGGCCGGTTTGGCGCTGGCGGTCGGCTTGGTTTGGGCGGTCGTTTTAGGGCAGTGGGGCGACATGCCCCACGCCACGGAGTACCAGGACGACGGCCTTTACTTCATCGGCGCTCAGTCGATCGCCAGCGGCCAAGGGTATAAGATCCTCAGTCTGCCCGGTGAGCCGGCGCAGACAAAGTATCCGCCGGGTTTCCCCGTTTGGCTGTCGATGGCGTGGCGGCTAGGCGGCGATTTTCCTCAAAATTTGCGTTGGGCCACCGCGCTTTGCGTGGTCTGGCTGCCAGTATTGGGTGCGCTTTTTTGGATTTGGCTTGGTCAAGTTGGCCTTCGGGTTATCAGCCGCGACTGGTTGACGGCCCTGATGATGCTGAATCCATACATCGTGCTCTTCAGCCTGAGCATGTTCACCGAAATCTCGTTCACGGCCTTGGTGCTTGCTTCGTGGCTACTTCTCGAACGAGGCCATCCGAAAGCGGCGGGCGGGCTGGCTGCGTTGGCTTATCTGTGGCGCACCGCCGGCATCGCACTGTTACCGGCTGGCATCCTCTGGATGCTCTGGCGGAAGGACCGGCGGAGTGCGGCGTACTTTGGTGTGACGCTGTTTCCGGTCATCGTCGCCTGGATGGTCTGGTCACGGTTGCACACCCCGCCTGGTCAGGATGTTGCCACTCTTTACTACACGAACTATCTCGGCTACCACCTGCTCAACTTCAGGCTCGCCGAAGCCCACCTTTTCCTCTGGAAAAACGTAGACGGTTTGTTCCAGGGTCTGGGTTCCCTGTTGGTACCCAAACTCGACGGAGCACTTTGGGAGAAGATTCTCGCCCAAACGATGTGCGTCGCCGGACTGAGCGGCTTGGTGCGGTTGATTCGGGGCGGAAATGAAACAGTGCGGGGATACGCTTGGTTCGGGGCCTTTTACGGCGCGCAGTTGGTGGTTTGGCACTTTGCGCCGAATGAGCGCTTTGTGTTACCGCTTTTCCCTTTGCTTGCCGTCGGTTGGACGGAGGAGTTCGGTCGCCTGTGGGGGGCTATTCGGCAGCAACGGCTCGGTATCGATCCCGGTCAACGACTGGCAGCGTGGGTGCTGACGGGTTTCGGGACCTGTGTAACCGTTGGCTGTTTGTGGATGCAGGTCCAGGCGCTGACTGTGCTTTTGCCCAGTTTTATGGAGCAGCACCGCCGGGAATGGGTGGAGTTGGCCCCGGTTTGGGCTGAATTGCGAAAGGGAACCGAACCGGTATTGACCGATGCGGATACGCTTCTTTACCTGGCCACGGGGCGCAAGGCGGTTAGTCTGATTGTTCCTACGCTAACTTGGTATCGCGAAGACTGGCAGGCGCGCCGGGCGGCGTTTCGCGCGGCAGCGGCGTATGCCCGGGAGCAAAAGGTTCGGTGGTTCCTGCTGCGGGAAAAGGATTTCAGCCGCGATATGGAAGCCGACATGCACAAGCGCCTTCTGACCGAGTTGCGGGCGGACCCGGAATGGGAATTGGTCCAGCAATGGGGAACCGTCCGCTTTTACCGCCTCAAAGTTCTCTAATGGACTCGGTTTCGGGGTCGAAGAGGTTAGTGATGAGTCCGAAGCGCGGTTTGTTTCGGCCGCGAAGGAGGATCCCAGGCGGGGGCCTGCGGATCCTCTTCGTGTAAAAAAATAGAAAAACTGACACAACTTTCACGAGCCCCCAGTTTTGTCTAACAGCAGCCAGGCGAACTTTTCTCGCTTGATCCAACTCGGCGTTCGATTTTTCCTCTAACCGCCCGCAAACGATACAGTAGGAGCGTATGAAAGCACTCCTACTGTTCATCTCCCTCGCCCTTCTCCTCCCCGCCCAAGTCAAACGCACCGATGTGATTCGCTCGACCACTCCGGCCGAAGATGCCAAAGGACTCGACGCTGCCGTTCCGGACTCGGTCGCCATATCCACCCGCTTTGAGCGGGTGGTCGTTATCCGCGTGAAGAACCAGGCCGGTCTGCTCGCCGCCATTGAAAAGCACGTCGCCGAGCAGAAAATCCGCAGCGCCGTCATCCTCTCCGGCGTCGGCTCCGCGCTTTCCACCCACTACCATATGGTCACCAACCGATCGTTCCCTTCGAAGAACACCTATTTCGAAGACCCCTCGACCTCAGCGGACATCATCTCCATGAGCGGCTTCGTGATTGATGGCAAGGTTCATTGCCATCTCACTTTCGCCGACACCGGCAAGGCCTTCGGCGGCCACCTGGAAGCTAACACCCGGGTCTTCACCTTCGCTGTTCTCGCTCTCGGTGTTCTGCCCGACAACGAGACTCTCGGCATGAAGCGTTTTGACGATAAGACGTGGCGTTGAGCCTCGCAATCAACGCTCCGCCGGTGCTCGTGATGGCCGCGCTCTCGACCCCGGCCGGTCTGTCGGAGCGGTGGTTCCAAACGTGTTCCTTCGATCGCGGCGTCTACTACTTCACCTTGGCGAACGGCGGAAATGGTCAGGCCCAAGCCCTGGAAACTTCGCCGCTGCATTTTCGCCTCTAACTCCGAAATGGCGTTCGCCTCCGCTGGGCGCTCGCCGCAGTCAAGAAAGAAACACACATCACCCTGCTTCACACCGGCGATATCGATCCCCGAGCCCTCCTCGAAGCCCTCAAACGCTTCTGCGAAAGCTAACCAATAATTGCCTTGATCGGCTCACCATAATCAATATCAATCCGCTTATGCCCCGGCACCTCCAACTTCCGTGGATCAATCCCCATTTGATGCAACACGGTCGCATGAATATCGGTGACGTAATGCCGGTCCTCGACGGCATGAAAACCGATCTCGTCCGTCGCCCCGTGCACCACCCCGCCCTTGATCCCTCCCCCCGCCATCCACACCGAGAACCCGTACGGATGATGGTCCCGCCCATTGGTCCCCTCCGCCCCCGGCGTCCGCCCGAACTCAGTCGCAAACACAACGAGCGTATCTTCTAACATCCCTCGCTGCTTCAAATCCTTCAACAATCCCGCGATCGGCAAATCCACCTGCGCCGCTAACTGCCCATGCGTCTTCTTCAAGTTACTATGCGCATCCCACTTACCGGCCCCGCCGTTATTGCCGTGGAACACTTGAATGAATCGAACCCCCGATTCGGCCATCCGCCGCGCCGCCAGCAAGGTCTCGCCAAACGGCTTCGTCACTGGCTGGTCTAACCCGTATAGCTTCTGCATCGAAGCATTTTCACTCGAAAAACGCATCACTTCCGGCACTGCCGTCTGCATACGGAACGCCAGCTCATAACTTTTAATCCGCGCCTTCATCGCCGCATCGTCCGGGTACTCCACCTCGGCCAACCGGTTGAACCCACGGATCAAATCGAACTGGCGCCGCTGCTCTTCTTCCGTCGTCGCCACGAACGGCTTGGCGTAGGGCAGGGGACTGTCCGGCTTTACCTCGAGCCTTACGCCACCATGCTCCGGCCCCAAATACGACGCCCCATGCGCCCCCGGTCCGCCGCAACATGTGTCGATCGGCTCGCCGAGCACGACGAACTGCGGCAGATTCTCGTTTAGCGATCCGAGCCCATAATGCACCCACGAACCGATTGTCGGGAACTGGCCTTCGAGCACATGCCGGCCGGTGTGGAACTGCATCTGCGCCCCGTGGTTGTTGTCCGTCGTCCAAACCGATCGCACCACGGCCAAGTCGTCCACACACCCGCCCACGTGCGGGAACCAATCGCTGACTTCGATCCCGCTCTGCCCCCGCTTCTGAAAGCCCACCTGTAATGGATAAAGCCGCGGCTGCGCCTTGTGCAGTCCGGCGATCACCTCGCGGAGGTTCTGTTTCACCAGCGGATTCTCCAGCGCCGCGTGGTAAGGCGTATCGCCGAGCAGGCGTCCAGCGTACTTGTTCAACTCCGGCTTCGGGTCGAACGACTCCATATGGCTGACGCCGCCGATCATGAACAACCAGATCACCCGCTTGGCCTTCGGTGCGAAATGGGGCATGCCGGTCGGCTTCTCGGCGTGCAGCATCGACCCGAGCGCCAGGCCCGTAAAACCCATTCCAATATCGGCGAGAAAGTTGCGGCGTGTAGACATGGCAGTTAGCGAATCGTCACGAAATCATTATGGTTGAAAAGCGCATGAACCAGGTTCCCCGGCGTCGCGGTCGCCGCCAGGGATCGCTCCGCTGCGCTCGGCAGTCGACCCAAAATCGTTTGAAATACCCGGTCGATAAACGCCGGTCCTTCGAGCTTTTGGGCCAGCTTTTGGGCCAATTCCTGGCTCAACTGGCTGTTGGCCATCGCGAGGGCCTGTTGCGGCACGACGCTCTCATTGCGCTGGTAGCACTCGGTTGGGTTCGGTCCGTCGAACACCTTTAAAAACTCCATCTGCGCGTCAGGCGAATGGCTAAAGTAGAGGCTCCGCCGCCGCGACTCGAACCCCTTCGTGGGGTCTATCTCCGGGCCCTTCATCGTGCCGTCGAGTTCGCCCGCCACGCTCAAAATGCTATCCCGCACCGCTTCGCCTTCCAGGCGCCGTGGGTTCATCCGCCACAGCCACTGGTTTTCCGGATCGATCGCGTTGTTTGGGTGGCCTTCGGTTCCGGCGGTTGACCGCATCTGATACACCTGGCTCGTGAGGATCAGCCGGTGCAACGCCTTCATGCTCCACCCGCTCCGCATCAACTCCGTCGCCAACCAATCGAGCAACGCCGGGTGAGTCGGTGCCTTCCCGTTCAGCCCGAAATCAAACACCGTCGGTACGATCGCCGTCCCAAAGTGCCTTAGCCAAATATGATTCACGGCAACGCGGGCCGTTAGCGGGTTCTCCTGCGAACCGATCCATTGCGCCAACGCCGTCCGCCGCCCAGTGCTCTTGGTTGGGTACTCTTTGCCGATGGGCGTATACCCCGTGGCCTGCTGCGTCAACGCGGCAGTTGCTGCCGCCAATTTCTTCTTCGCCTCGCCGAGCTTTTTCTCGTTCGGCTTCTCGCCCGCCAGCGCCTCGGTTAACTCCGCCTGCGCCTTCAGCGCTTGCTCTTGGCCGCGCAGTAGCCCGGCCTTGCGCTCGAGCTCCCGTGCTTTCGCCGCTAGCTCTTCGTAGCGCAAATCCGGCGGTTCGGCGAACTTTGCCCGCTCCGCCGCCAGCCGCGCTTCCAGCGCCGGCAACTCCGCCTCGGCGGCGGCCAAAGCCTTTGGATCGCCGGCCGCCTTCGTAATCGCGGCCTTTGCTTCGGCGAGAAGATCGGCGTGGACAAAGCCCCGCTGGTCCGGGTAGTAAGCGGCCAAAGGCAGCGCCACCGGAGTGATCTTGCCCAGCGCCGGGCCCAGATGCGCTAGGGTGCCGGGCAATAGATCCTTCGATTTATCCGGGGATTGAATGTTGCCGCGAATCAGTAAGTACGTCGGTCGGTCCAGCGCCGCGTCGAACACCCGTGCGAGTCCGTCCTTTTCGGGATCTACCTGCCCCGCGACGCGGTCCACGCGGACGTCGTAGGGCTCGAAGATCGCCCGCATGCGGTAGTACTCTTCCTGCGAAATCGGGTCGTACTTATGGTCGTGGCAACGGGCGCACTTCACGGTGACGCCCATGAATCCCAACATCGTATGGTCCACCGCGTCCTGCATCCAGCCGTCGCGGTCGAACTTCGAAAAATTGCGCGCGAGGAAGCCGGTCGCCCGCACGGTGTCCGGATCCTCTGGTGCCACCTCGTCTCCGGCCAGCATCTCCAAAATCATCCGGTCGTAAGGCTTATCCCGATTCAACGCCTCGACGATCCAATCCCGCCAACGCCACATGAACTTTTGGCTGTTGCGGACCTCGCTTGCGTTCCGGTATCCGTACCAATCGCTGTAACGCCAAATGTCCATCCAGTGCCGGCCCCACCGCTCGCCGTAACGGGGGTCGGCCAGGAGCCCATCGACGACCTGTTCATAGCTTTGGCCGGCCGCGCGCGTCATCTCCTCAGCCGTGGGCGGCAGACCCACGACATCGAGATACGCTCGGCGTACCAGCGTCGCCCGATCCGCCGCTGGCATCGGCTTCAACCCTCGTCGCTCCCGCTCCGCGCTCAAAAATGCGTCGATCGGGTTGCCCGGCCCCGGCGGTGTTGCCCGCACCGGCTTCTCAAATGCCCAGTGCTTCACCTTTGGCGCGGAGGCCGCCACGATCCGTTGCTCCCACGGTGCTCCGTCCTCAATCCATGCGGCTACCACGGCCAACTCGGCTTCGGTGAACTTGGCTCCGAACTTAGGCATCGCCGGCTTGGCGGTATGCGCCAGCACCTGATACAGGTAGCTTTCTTTCGCCTTTCCTGGCACCAGCCCGGCACCGCGGTCCCCGCCCCGAATTGCGGTCTCCCGCTTCGATAGATCGAGACCGGACTGCTTCGATGCACCGTTGTGACAGCCCGCGCAGCGCGCCTCCAGGAGCTTCACCGCATCCGGTGTCTGCGCCTGCAACGCGATCGCGAATCCGAGCCCCAACGCTGCTCTAAACAATGCCCTTAATCACCTCTCCCTGGATCTCGGTCAACCGTTCCCGTCGCCCTTGGTGCAAGTAGTTCAGCGCGTCCTGGTCCAGCCCCAACTGATGCAGAATCGTCGTATGGATGTTCCGCAAGTGGTGCGGGCGTTCGACGGCGTAGAGCCCCACCTCGTCCGTCGTCCCTTCCGCCACTCCGCCCTTGACGCCGCC
>CANNLB010000007.1 GCA_947505565.1 Acidobacteriota bacterium
GCGAATTGAATCGGGTGAGTGTATAGGAATCACCGGCCCCACAGGATCGGGGAAGACGACGTTGCTGAGTCTGCTGAAGAGATTCTACGATGTTCATGACGGCAGCATCCGCCTCGATGGCGTCGAAGTCCGCTGCCCCCTTGCCGGAGAGCACCAATGGGAGAACGCCCGCACCGCGGCCCGGGTCCTCCGACTCCGCGGCGTGCCCCTCGCCGGCATGGCCACCGCCGTTTGGCCCGGCCGCCTGGAACGCGTCAGCCGCCATCCCGAGATCATTCTTGATGGAGCACACAACCCTGCCGGAGCCCAAGCCCTCGCCCGCTACATCCAAAAGTTCCACCCCGGCCGCCGCATTGGCATGATCTTCGGCACAATGCGCGACAAGGCTTTCGAGGAGATCACCTCCATCCTCTTCCCCGTCGTTGACGAACTCATCTGCACGGCCCCCGACCAGGCTCGCGCTCTTCGGCCCGAAGCGATTCTCGATCTCGCCCCTCATCCCAACGCCCGCGCCGCCGAAAATCTCTCCGCCGCCCTGGTGCTTCCTCGCCATTGCGACGTACTTTTCATCACCGGTTCACTTTACCTAGTAGGAGAGGCGCGGGCTCTCCTCGTACAATAGAGGGTTCACCCCTACTGCATGTCTTTTGCCTTAATCCGTACCTTGTTGATTACCGACCCGCTCATTGTTTTGGCGACGGTTGTGATGGGAATCATTAGCTTCTGCCTCATCCCCATCGATAAAGATGGCAGTAAGCAGATCTGGTGCGCCAAGTTCTGGGGCCGCATGCTCACCCGCATCCTCGGCATGAGAATGGAAGTCGAAGGCCTCGAAAACCTCGATCCGCACGCCCACTACATCTTCGCCGGCAATCACCGCAGCTACTCCGATACCCCGGCCCTGCTCTACGCCCTGCCCTACAATTTTCGTTTTATGGCCAGAAGCGGGCTTTTCGATATCCCTATCATGGGTACCCACTTGCGAACGGCCGGCCACGTCTCGGTCTCTCTCGAAAACCCTCGGGAAGCCGTCCGCAGCCTCGTCGAGGCCGGTAACAAGATCCGGAACGAAAAGCTGTCGATCCTCATTTTCCCCGAAGGCGGCCGGACCGAAGGCCCTCTCGAGCCCTTCAAAGAAGGCGTCGCCATCCTCGGCATCAAAAGCGGCGCCCCCATTGTCCCCTTCGGCCTCATCGGCACCCGCGAGATCCTCCCCATGCACGGCGTCGCCATCCGCGGCGGGGTCGTCAAAGTGCGCATCGGCAAACCCATTCCCACCGAAGGATTGGGCAACCGCGACAAGGGTGCGCTCACCGAACAGGTACGCAACGAAGTGGCGGCATTGCTCGGCATCGCGCCGTAGCCCTATACTGCAAGGAATGAAGAACGCCTTGCTGCTGGTGCTTCCAGTCGCGCTGCTCGCGCAACCGGATTTCCCGCGTCCCAACAAAGACGCGGTGATGTCGATGGAAGACTACAACCCCAAATCCGGGCTAACCGTCGAAGAGCACCCCGTAAAACGGGCCAAATATCCCTTTATCGACGTGCATAACCACCAGCGCGGCGAAATGAACAAAGCCGCGCTCGATAAGCTCGTCAAGGACATGGACGGCCTCAACCTTCAAGTGATGGTCAACCTTTCCGGCGGCTACGGCGACCGCCTGAAGAAGGCCGTCGACAACATGAAGGGCAACTATCCCAAACGCTTCGTCATCTTCGCCAACCTCAACTTCGAAGACATGGAAGCCCCGGACTACCCCGATACGGTCGCCAAACAGCTCGAGCAGGACATCAAAAACGGAGCCCAGGGGTTAAAGTTTTTCAAGAATTTCGGCATGGACCTTCGCATCAAGAGCGGCGAGCGGATCAAGATCGATGACCCCCGCTTCGACAAGGCCTTCGAAATCTGTGCCAAGTACAAAGTGCCGGTGCTGATCCACACCGCCGAGCCCCGCCAGTTCTTTCAACCGTGGGACAAGGACAACGAGCGTTGGCTCGAACTGAAGCAATTCCCGAGCCGTTATCGTCCACCAGACAAGTACCCGACCTGGGAAACCCTGATGGGCGAACTCTATTCGCGCATCCGCCGCCACCCCAAAACGACCTTCATCAACGCCCACCTCGGCTGGCTCGGCGGCGACCTCGGGCAACTCGGCAAGCTGATGGATAAGTACCCCAACATGCTCGGGGAAGTCGGCGCCATCCTGGCCGAACTCGGCCGCCAGCCCCGGACCGCCAAGGCGTTCTTCACGAAGTATCAGGACCGCGTCTTGTTCGGCAAGGACATCTGGGAGACGAGCGAGTATTTCACGTACTTCCGCGTCTTCGAGACCGGCGACGAGTACTTCGACTACTACCGCAAACGCCATGCCTTTTGGAAGATGTACGGCATGGACCTTCCCGACGAAGTCTTGAAGAAGCTCTACTACAAGAACGGACTTCGCGTCATCCCCGGCATCGACGCTAGCCAGTTCCCCAACTAGCGCTCTAGCGTAGCGCGCTCATCGGACCGTCCGCCAGCCACTAGATTGCAGAGTTAGATCACTACTCCGCGCGGCGACGCCCAATACTCAGCCGTTTGGGCTTCCACCCGCGGCAAAGCCAATGCGGGATCGTTCAACCCTTTGGGAACCAAGCCGAGTAGGGCGGGTTTCAAAGGGCTGCGTTTTTGGCACCGTCGACGACCATGTGTCCGAAGTGCCGCAGGTCCAGGAAGCTCTTCAGGTCCGCGCTTCGCGCCGTCATGCTCACCACCTTGTCCGCGGCAAGCTCAGTGGCTTTCCCGGAGGAGCGTTAGGTAAAGAACCACGGCTCTCCATCGAACGGCGCCTGCTGCATCGCCATTGGCCTGCTATGCAAAGTGCCGTCAGCTTGCACCGTTGTCAACATGCGGATCCGCATGTCTTGCAAGAGCTCCCGAACTTTGGAAATCGACCCCGCTCGGCTCAATTCAGCGATTAAGTAAATCGCGTCTGATTCAGAACGAACCAAAGGAGGATCAGACTGGTCGGCATACCCAACGGATAAGCGCCTAGATACTTTGTATTCAAAGACCTCTAGAGAGAGGATCGTTTCCGCCCTGTAACTGTTCCCAGCGATTTCCCAAAGAGTTCGAGCAGTCACACGAACCGGTGCCAAGCTATTCTGCGGCAGAAACTGCGCAGCCTCCGCCGGTTTCGAACCAGTCGCCACCCCGGCCGGCAACAGACCGACCAAGTCAATCCCCTTCACAGGCAGCAGCTCGCTCATCCGTTGGATCGCGATCTCGGCCGCCTCCACCGCACTGATATCGGGCCGCGCCTGCCTGCACGGCCAATTCAAACTGGGGGCCCAACTCCTGATAGACCCCGGAGAAGGAGCGACGATCAAGCCTACCGCACCGTGCTACGGTATCCCAAGGAGACTGTACCCGCGTGAGAATCGATAAATGGCTCTGGGCCGCCCGCTTCTTTAAGACCCGATCCCTCGCCAGCAAGGCTTGTGAGCTGAGCCGGGTCACCTCCAACGGTCAGTCCACCAAGCCTTCGAAGGACGTCCGCCTCGGCGACCAGCTTCAAATCAAGACCCCCAGTGGCGACTTCCATGTGGAGGTGCTCGCCCTCAGCGAGATTCGCGGTCCGGCAGCCGATGCCCAGAGCCTGTACCGGGAGTCCGTCGCCAGCCAGGAGCTCCGCCGCAAGGTGGCCGAAGAGAAGAAAGCCATGCCCCACTTTGAAGCCGACCGACAAGGCAAGCCCTCTAAACGGGACCGCCGCAGCCTCGACCGCTTCCACAGCTTCAATTAAATCCGCTCCAGGTGTACCCCGCCGTTGGTGGTCAAAAGATGGATCAGCGGTGCACCCGAGCCGATGTTGAAATCGAGTTTCCGCAGGCGCCGTTCGCCCGGGGTCGAAGGAACGGGGAAGTCCGAGCGGATGCTGCCATTGGTCGTTTCGGTCTGAACATGGCAGGTTAATGGAGCTACTCGTCCAGCTATCGCCGTCGAGTTCCACATGGACCCCGCCGTTGGTCGTCCGGATATCGAGGCGGCGCTTGCTGTCGGAAGCGGTGATCCCGCCGCTGTGCGTGGTGAGGCTCTGGTCGGTCGCATGCGGGACGAAGACTGCGTAGGAGACCGACCGGCCAGTACTGTTTCTTGTCTCCGGGCCAGAGGGGCGGATCGTGCCAGCCGCGGAGCCCGAATGCACTTGGCTGGCAATCAGGCCGGCCCCGGAGTCGATGTTGGCCCAGGCTTCGATTTTCGAACGGACGAGCGTCTCCTTGCCGGTCCACCCCCGGACGGTGACGCCGCCATTGCTGCCAGCGTCGATCGACCAGCGCGAAAGGCTGGGGACAGTCTGTTCACTGATCGTGCAGTGGCATTGGTCGCAGGTTACGGTTTTGTCGCGATTGTCGCGGAGCTGGCCGAAGCAGATGATGGCCGAAAGAATGCGCAGGATTGGGAGTTTCATCTCCTCTCGCTACGGATGACGAGCAGGACGGTTACTGGTTCGCGGCGAACTTTCGTTTGTACTCGGTCTGAGCCGCGTTGGCTTCCGCCGTGCGGCCGACGGCGCGGAGGCATTTCGAGAGCGGTAACAGCAAGGCCGGGTCGGCGGTGGCAGCGGCTTCCAGGTGAGTGAGAGCCTCGGCAGCACGGTCCAGAGCGAGCAACGCTTTGCCCAGTTCGGCCCGGGCGGGCAGCAGCGATGCGGCGGCCCGCTCCAGATAAGCCAGGCCTGCCGCGGGGCCGTCGAGCCGAACGAGCGTATCGCCAAACTCGTATTGCGAGGTTGGGTCGTCCAACGAAAGCCCCGTGAACAGCCGCTTGGCGTCGGCATACTGGCGGGCGTTCCAGTAGCAATGGGCCGCTTGGCGGGCCACCGGGGGGCCCTTCTTCGAGGTTGTCAGCGCGGCCTCGTAGGCCTTGGCGGCCAAGCTATAACGCTTGCACCCGTAGAGGGCGTCGGCAAGTTCCAGTTGAGCCTGATCGCGGTTCCACCGCAACGCCTTCTCCAGCGGCCCGATCGCCTCGCAAGGCTTCTTCAGTTTGAGCTGCGAAAGGCCGAGCAGGAAGTGGGTGGGGCCCGGCGGCGGGTTGGTCTTGAGGAACTGGCCGAACTCCGAGACCGCCTCGGCGTAGCGCCCCGCCGAATGGAGGGTGATGCCGAGGTTCATCCGCCACATCGGGTTGGCAGGATCGACACTCACCAGTTGGCGATAGGCTGCTTCGGCTTCGTTGAACCGTTGCGCCCGCAGCGCCTTAGCGCCTTGCTGGGAGAGCAGAGCAGGGTCTGCCACTTGAAAGAAAAATAAGAGTAGGGGGATCATGGTTGGGCGACCAGGGTCTGATTGGGCTTGACGGCCTTCCACTCGCGGATGCGGCCCGAGGGCCACGTTACGCGGACGTCAACAGTCTCGGCCAGCCCAAGGCCGAAGTGGAGCGGGCATTGGCAGGAAGAAGCGTATCCCTGCGTTGCGGATACCTGACGCCACTGCTGGCCGACCTGGACTTGGGCACCGCCCTCGCGGACGTCCACTTTGAGCCAGCCATGAGCACGGGGACACCGCCCGGGGACGACACGGGCGGGCTGCGCCAGAGCCGTCGCCACAAGATCAAGGCACCCATCGTTGTTAAAGTCGGCGGCAATCAGGCCGCGGTATTGAGCAGCGGGCGCCGCGAAGTTGCCGCCGAGCGCGAACTGCCGATTGCCCAGGTTGCGGAACCACGATAGCGGCTCACGAACTTTATCGCCGCGGGCACCACGCGGAGACAGAACATCGCCGCGGGCCACCGCCAGGTCCTTCCATCCGTCGTTGTCAAGGTCAGCGAAGACGATCCCCCAACCGTTCATCGGACGCGTCAGAACCCCCATCTTCGACGAGACCGCGGCGTCCTGGAAGTCGGCACCCTGGTTGCGATACAGCGGAAACGTCTCGTCTCGCAGCGCGGTGTAGATCAGGTCCGGCCGGCCGTCGTTGTCGTAGTCCTGCGCGTCGACGCCCATCGCCGAAGGCGGATCTCCGCTGGCCGGGGCGGCGACGCCGCGATCGAAAGCCACCTCTTCAAACGTCCCCTTCCCCGTGTTCTGGAACAGGAAATTGAAGACGCGGTCGTTTGAGACAAAAATGTCGGGATAGCCATCGGCGTTAAAGTCTGCGACGGCGGCCGCCATCCCTTTACCCGCGTGGGCGGCGATGCCGGCGGCCTTGGAAACGTCGGTGAAGCTCCCGTGGCCGTTGTTGCGGAACAGGGCGTTGGGCTGGGCCTGGTAGAAGCGGGGATGGCAGAAGTCGGGGCGGCCATCGACGACGCAGGCACGTTCGGTGGCGGGGTTCCATTGCACGTAGTTGACGACGAACAGGTCGAGATGGCCGTCGCGATCATAGTCGAGCCAGACGGCGCCCACTGACCAGCGGCCGTGGTTGTCGAGCCCAGCCTTAGCGGTGACGTTTTCGAAGCGACCGTTGCCAAGGTTGCGATACAGGGTGATCCCGTCGAGGCCGGAGACCAGCAGATCGGTGAGGCCGTCGTGGTCGTAGTCGCCGGCGGTGGCGGCGATGTCATAGCCCGAACCAGCCAGTCCGGAGTCGGCGGACCGGTCGGTAAAACGGAGGTTGCCGTCGTTGTGAAGGAAGCTGTTGGAGTGGGCGGGGGAGGACTTCAGGCCGGAGGGCAGAGGTGCGCCATTGGGGAAGTAGAGATCCAGCAGGCCGTCGTTATCGGCGTCGAAAACGGCGATGCCGCCGGGCATGGCGGCGGGTAAGGGATGGCGCATTCCTTCTCCCGTGAAGAGGGTGAACGGAAGGTCGGCCGCGAAGATGGAGAACGCGAGGAGCCCGAAAGCTCCTCGCCAGTAAAGGTTGCGCGAACAGCACCGCATTAGAACAGTATCTTCAAACCGAACTATATATTGCGACGGTCGTTGAACGAGCGCCATTGACTTGGCCAAAATCCGCAGCGCCGGTGGTGAGGCCGGGAGCCGAGAACTGGGGCGTAATCGTGATGTTATCGGCCTCAGCGCGGAACTGGATCCGGATCTTCTCGACGACGGTGAAGTGCTTCGAAAGGCTAACATCGGCGAGGTGCGTGCCGTCGACTCGCTGGTTCGGCGTGCACCGGGGCGCGTTGCCGAGGGTGAACGGCGCGGGGGAGGAGACCGCACTGGTGTCGAACTACTCCGAAGGAGTCCGCTCGGCGACTTGGGCGTTCAGGATCGAGAAGCCGCGGGTAGCGAGCGAGTTCGGGGCTTCCAGCTGCTTTCGGCATACTTGCGGCCCTTGCCCACCGGTACTTCGCAAAAGACTGTTCCGGAAAAGCTATGGGGCACGTCGCGGAAGCTCTTGCGGTACTTCAAATAGAGCGCGTTAAAAGATGAGGTCGCACCGGGGGTGTCACCACTGAGTTCCACCGTGTTGAACTGCGAGCACGGGCGGAGCAGGCGAGGGCGCGGTAGAGTGCGCTCGATGACAACGGGTTCACGTTCATGTGGCCGCTCAGGTTGAGCTTGCGACCGAGGACACCAGAGTAGCCGACTTCGAGCACGCTGCCTTGGCCGAGTTTGAACTGGAGGTCGTAGGAGAAATTCTGGGCATGGCCGGTGGTGCGCAGCCGCTGGACGGCGGTGACGTCAGAGCCCGTTTGGATAAACAGTCCGCGGGACAATCCCATCGGGAAAGGGTTCGCCAGCAGGTCCTGCGGGGTGATGCCGTCGCCGCCGGCGTGGAGCGCGTTGCAGCAGGCTTGTCGATACAAGATGCCGTAGTCAGCGCGGGCGACGATGCGGGGCGCCAGATCCATCGGATCACGCTTTTAGCCCCAGGCCCGTCGATTGGCTGAGCGGGTTACGAGCGTTGTAGTCGAAGCGGTTGTAGCGGCTGTACCGCTCGGTGCGGGCCGCTGCGGTTCCCACCGGAGACCGGCGTTGATCGTGAGACGCGACGAAAAGCGCCAGTTGTCCTGGATCTGGAGGCCGTAGTATTTGGCCAGCGGTGCCGATGCCTGTGCCGAGCAGAGGCGAAGCGACCGAGTTGCCGGAGTTCGCGCTGGAGACGGCAACGTTGGGGCCGGAGGTCATCCCGCGGTCGAAGGCAGAATCGGTCGAGCGAATGTCGATCGAGTTCAAGTAGGAGTTCTCAAGGCTGAAGCCGAACTTCAGACTGTGTTTGCCGAGCTCGCGGGTGGGGTTGAGCCGGGCGTTATCGGTGCGGCGTGGGAAGTTTAGGATGCGGCCGTTCGACAGCGTGGCGTAGTCAGACACTTTGAACTGGGGCATGTGCGGTGAATCCATCTGGGAAACGACGTTGGCGGGGAGCCCTAACGTAGTGCCGCGGATGCCGTCCCGCAGGGTAACCGGCAGGGACTCTTCGCGCCAGCGACCGCTACCGGCCGTGCAGTTGATGACGAGCTTGGGCGAGGGGACCCAGGTGGTGCCGAAGGTAGCGGCGTAGCGGGGTGTGATGCCTTCTTGCTCGGCGTACGTCACCCGACTATACATCGTCTATTTTTGCTCTTGGCTCAATCGATACGCCAGCTGGAGGTGCCGGCGCCGAAGCAGTTGTTGGCGTTGGTGGGCATGGCGCCAACGGCATAGAAGCGGGACCGGGGAATCGTATTGTACGGGAAGCTATCGCGGACGAAGCCCGAGCCGGAGAGGTTGGCGGGTGTGGAGAAGGGATTGATGATCAAGGCGCTGGAGCCATCCGGATTGCGGGTGAACGAGAAGCTGCCGCCACGCTCGGCGTCGGTAGGTAACGTTTGGGTGGTGGTGGCGGGTGAACCCGACTTCGGAATTTCGTAGGTGCTGAGGAAGAAGAGGCGCTTCGACTTCGAGATGGGGCCGGAGAGGTTACCGCCGAACTGGTTGCGTTGAACCTCGACGCGGGAGCGGCCGACGCGCCGGGAGAAGGCTCGACGGTGAGGAACCGGGCGTATACGCAACGCTGGAAAGTGGAAGAGATCTACCGGACCGGACTGGCCCGGGGGTTCGTTCGGATCGAGTTCGTCAAGGGCAGCTATGTGCCTCGGTTTGTGGCGGCGGTGCCCGAGCCGATCGAGACTCTGATTATCCCCGCCAAGGCGGTGGCAGCTCCCGCGCCTGCGGCGAACCGCGAGGTGCGGCCCTGGTGGGCATTTGGGTTAGGGCTCATCGTAGCTGGGATCGGTGGCGATGCGGGGAAGAGGTATTGGCCCGGTGCTGCACGAGGCGTGGGGGCCGCTGCTCTATCTTTTGTCCGCGACGCACCCGGTTTCCTGGCGGAACGGCTGGTGCCGCTAGCGGTAATGCGGCGAAGGAACGTGGTGTTGCTGGGGGGGCCTCGGATTCCGCGGCGGTGGTGCATTGGCTGAGTAAGGCACCGTTCCGCCTGCCGTTCAACGAACCGACCGGGGACTACGCGATAGTGGAGCAGAAGGCAGGGGGGCGTACATGGCTGGCGTACAGGGGGCGATGCACTTTCTGACATCAGCCGATGGGTTGCGGGGCCTACGGCAGCGGATAGGCGGGAAGTTCCCGGCGGCCTACCTAGTGATTGTGAGAACGAGCCAGAACAAAATGCTGCCTTGGCGCTGTCACTATGAAACGCATATGGTGATGGAGCCCTAGTAGCGGAGCCAAGTGCCGAGCGGCTTTTGCTGCTCGACGCCGGGCTTCCTCCAGTCGCAGACGCCGTCGGGGAAGATCGTCGCCAGGTGCCTCCGGTCTGCCGCCGAGAATGTGGCCGGGTAGTCCGCCGCATCGATGGGCTGCAGTTGGCACTTTAAGATGTTGTTCGTCAACGGACCGCCAGCCACCATGCGAGGCGGCGGAAAGGTCGGATAGAGCTGGTTGCAGCGACCGCCGGAGAAGGTCTGAGTTTCGACGATCCGTTCGCCCGCCGGGGTATGGCAGGCGTCCACTAGGTCGACCGGCTTAGTGCCCTTGGTGAGCCACTCGTCCATCTTGGCCATCCCGAAGGCGGCGACACTGTTGGCGACCGGGCCCTGGTTAGGTGCCGTGATCATGACGTAGTTAGCGGTGTTGCCGTTGGCGACGCGGAGGCGTTCCCGCAGCGCGTAGGAGTGATACTTCAGGTGAACGTCACCGCGATCGGTGAGGTCGAGATAGCCGCGAACATCCAGGATCGGAATGCGGGCCAACCCAAGACCCGTGTGGGTGATCCGGCCGGTTTGGTACGCTGCGCGCAGCGCCAGCGGATCGGCCACCGCGCGGGTCGGGACCAGGTTGCCGTCGTTGTCATAACCCCCTATTTTCTCATTGAGATCCAGAAACTGCGCGGCGGTAATGGCACCGGAGTTGAGGGCGCCGAGGCCGTATTGGACGCCGACGTTGTCGATGGCGCGGCGGGCGAACCCGGTGAGCGGGTCGCGGCCGTACACATTGACGTTGTGATCGAAAATATCGCAACGAGCGCCGGATCGGTTCTGCGTCGGATGGTAGCGAAGCTCGACCGGAAGCGAGGGCGGACAGAACTTCTCGGGGTTGATCCGGCCGGCTCCACCCGCGGTGCCGGAGATGTTCTTCAAAGCGCCAACGCCCGCGATGGCCCGCTTCTGCTCCTCCGTTAGGACGGCCCGAGCGAAGTAGCCGTCAAGGAGCTGGGCATCGACGAGGAACTGAGTCGTTTCCAGAACCTCGGGAAACGTGGCGCTGGGAATGATGCCATCGAGGAGGCCGGGATAGTTGTCGGCGATCTGCAACTGTTGGTACGAGCCGCCGGAACCGCCGCGGCCGAAGGTGAAGAGCGGCGGGCCGTAGGACTCGATGAACCGCTCCTTCACCATCATCATGGTCTCGGCCGCGGTGAGGTCCTGGCAGTTGGTGCCGAAGACGTTGAGCGTTGAGGCTGCCTCCGCGTAGCCCCGTCCGACAATGTCGTCGCTGACGGGAAGATTTAGGCTCGCTCCTTGGTGAAACCAGCCCGTGGTGCAGCCGCCGCCGAAGGTGTAGAGCAGGCGCTGGTTCCATGCCTTCGGCGGCACGACCGGAGACGGATCTGGTTCGGAGGTTGGATCGTGAAGAACGGCGGTCTGATAGATCGCCCGGTTGCGGGTGCCCGTTTCGACGCGGACGACGTAGGGAACGGTGCGACCGAGCGAGGTAGTAGTCGTCGCCACGTCCTCAGGGAGCTTCGGAGTAGTCAGCGGCTTGAAAGGGCCGTACGGCTTCGGTCGATAGATGTAAGTGACCACCGTGCGCGCCGAGCAATCGTCGTCCAGCGGAGGGCCGAGCAGGCCGCCATCCGGCAACGGAAAGCCAGCCGATTCGCAAATAAACGGCTGCTCGTGGGGGCCGGAAAACACGGGGCCGGCAGCTGGATGGTTGACGAGCGAAAGTTGATAGCCGCCGGTGGAGAGCGAGTTCTGGCCCAAGCGGAGACCGGTGACCAGCCCAAGGAGGCTGCGGCCGGAGGGGCGAAATTGGGCCGAAACGTCCCGGCCGTTCAGAAGAATGACAGGGCGAGGATCAGCCGGGAAAACGCGGACCAGGACGTCGCCTCCGGTGACGCGATCGGGGGCGGAGGAGAGGGTAAGAATTTGGAAGGCGAGTACGAAGGGGAGCATATGCGATATAGATAAGGGCTATGGAACGAGAGTATACGAGAAGAGCGCTGCTGGGCATCGTAGCGGCCGGAACGGCTACGGCGCAGACGGCCACCCCACGGGATTGGTCGGACCAGAACCCGATTCAGTATCCGGACCCGGACGTGAGAGCACTCGACGATCGCTTCCGGAAGTACATGATCGGGAACGGCAGCATGAAGCGCCTCCACATCGGAACCTCCTGGGCCGAGGGGCCCGCTTGGAATGGAGTCGGGAAGTACTTAGTTTGGAGTGACATTCCAGCCAATGTGCAGATGCGCTGGATCGACGACGACCGGCGCGTAACGGTCTTCCGGAACCCGGCGGGCTACAGCAACGGAAATACTTTTGACTACCAGGGGCGACAACTATCGGCCGAACATGGCGGTCGGCGCGTGGCGCGCTATGAGCAAAACGGCACCGTTAGCGTGATCGCTGACAAGTTCGAAGGCAAACGCCTGAACTCGCCCAATGACCTGGTCGTGCACCCGGACGGCAGCATCTGGTTCACGGACCCGCCGTACGGTATCAACGGCGACTATGAGGGATACAAATCGCCGAAAGAGTTGAAGGAGGCTGTCTACCGTGTCGACGGCAAGACGGGGCAGATTGCGAAGGTGACAGACGCGGTAAGCGCCCCGAACGGGATCTGCTTCTCGCCGGACTACAAAAAACTTTACGTGGCCGACACCGGGGCCGCCGGACGAGACTTAAAGGTTTGGGACGTCAACGGCGCAACCCTGCAGAACGGCAAGCAGCTCGCGGCTTTGACGATCCCCGGGTCGAACACCGTCACCGCGGCGGACGGCATCCGCTGCGATGTCGATGGCAACATCTGGGCCGGAGCGAGGCCTGGCGTACAGATAGTAACGCCACAAGGCGAGCGCATCGGGGCCATCTATCTACCCGAAAACTGCGCCAACGTCTGCTTCGGCGGACCACGGCGAAACCGGCTCTTTATGACCGCGAGCCAGTCGCTCTATGCGGTGTACGTCAACACGACCGGCGCCCATATCTGCTAGCGCCGCACATAACCATGAAGAGGGGTGCGTCGCCCACCGGCGCGATGGACCTCGTCCGATCAGGCCTGGACGCCGGTGGAGTCGATCCACCGGTTGTAGAAGTGGAACAAAGCACAACCGGTAATCGCGCAGTAAATCTGCTCGCCGTGATCGACGGCGACGCCGGGTTCACCTGGTCGAGGAAGCGGAACAGCGATTTTTCGGCCGGGGTGAGGGTAAAGTTTCCGAAATCGGCGAGCACCGCCTGGACCGCTTCTTCACCGCCGAGCAGGACCGCCGCGGTCGCGGCGTGGGACTTGCTTCAAAACGGGTAGTGATTCCGGGCGGAGGTGAACGCGGCGATCAGTTCGCGCAGCCCAGGCCAGAGCGGCGCCTCCCTGTGGATGATCTCGTGCGTAAACTTGGCCAGGTGTTCGGTCGCCTGCGGCTTGAACGCAAAAACAATGCCGGATTTACGGGTATTCGGCTCCACCCTGTACCATGGCGGCGATGGAATGGGCATAGGGCCCGGGCACGGGGTCTGCTTCCACGTCGGGTAGGAAAAGCGGCTCCATACACGGTCAAGACTAGCATCCCAATCTGCTCGCGAGCGCCAACTCCTGCGCGCGCCTCTCTCGGCGGGCCCCCTCCGGCAGTGTCTTCGCAATCTCCGCTACAGACTCCCGCCAAGGCGTATACACCATCCCTAACTCCCGCTTACTCCTGCTGTTATCCACCGCCGACATCCACCGCCCGCTGAAGGGAGAGCAGTCCAGCATCAGCCCCGCGGCTTC
>CANNLB010000008.1 GCA_947505565.1 Acidobacteriota bacterium
CTGACGATGGAGGAGGCATACCGGCACCCATGGGGGCGGCTCCCTTCACAGGGGTTTTGCCTTTCGGCGGTTGGGCAGGGTTAGCACGCAGCAAACGCTCTTCGAGCGGTGCGCGGTCAAAACGACGAATGATCGAATTCATCTCTTCGCCATTGGGCGCTTCAATAAATGCGAATCCTTTCGATTCTTGCGTTTCGGGGTTACGGATTACTTTTATGGAATCGGCTACGAGGTTTTCCGCGGTGAGCCATGACTTGATGTCATCGGCAGTCACCCAAACGGGGAGATTGCCAAGAAAAACGGTGAAACTCATTGAAGGGTAAAAACTACTCCTGGGAAGGATGTTGAACCGGGGAGGTCCGGTGAGAGCACTACCAGCGTAACACAGGGACTCCGGTAGAAAAAAATTAATCCGTTAAACACCAAAAGCAACTGGCCTTGCTATCAGTACGGCGGGGTTTGATTTGAGTTCGGCAAGTACCGTTTCCGGCACCAAAGCATCCACTTCGACCACGGCGACCGCCAAAAGCCGCTGCCCAGGGGCAGGTTTCGGGGTGCGGCCAAGGGAAAAATTAGCGATGTTAATATTATTTTTTCCTAATACGGAGCCGACATGGCCGATCACGCCGGGGACGTCATCGTTCTTCATATAGAGAAGATGGCCGTTCAAGTTGGCTTCGCAGGGGATGCCATCCACTTGAATGAGGCGGGGCCGACTGAGGATCACCGCGCCTTCGACGACTGTGAGACCAGCATCAGTATCGAGTTCCAAGCGAATGGAATCGATATGGCCAGTGCGCTGTTTTTCGTGGGTTTCGGCGACGGTGAGCCCGCGCTGGGTGGCGATGGGCATCGCGTTGACGAGATTGGCGCGGTAAGAAAGCGAACGGTTAAGAACACCGGCGAGGCCGGCGTTGCGCAGGAGCACCGTATTGAAGTCGGCAATGCGGCCTGAGTAGATCAGGCGAACCGACCTCGGGTTGCCCGAGGCGAGGTAGGCGGCAAAACCACCCAGGCGCTCGGCCAGTTCGATGTAAGGGCCAACGGCCTTGTACATTTCCGGCGAAAGAGCGGGCATGTTGACGGCGTTCAGGGCGATGCCGTTGAGCAGGTATTCGACCACCTGTTCCACAATGCGGACGCCGACGATTTCCTGAGCCTCTTCGGTGGAACCACCAATGTGCGGCGTGGCGAGGAGGTTGTCGGCTTTGAGTATAGCGGCGTCGGCTGGCGGCGGTTCGGCCTCGAACACGTCCAGACCGGCACCGGCCACCTTGCCGCTTTGGAGCGCGGAGGCGAGGTCGGCTTCGTTGACGAGTTCGCCCCGGGCGCAGTTGATGACCCGGACTCCGGGCTTCATCTTTTCGAACGCGGCGGCGTTGAGCATGCCGTACGTTTCGGAAGTAAGGGCCATGTGGAGCGTGATGTAGTCGGATTCAGCGTAGAGCTTATCGAGCGACACGAGTTCGACGCCGAGGTCGGCGGCGGTCTGCGGATTCACGAACGGATCGTAAGCCAGGCAGCGCATCTCGAAGGCCTGGGCCCGGGAGACAACCGGGCGGCCGATGGCCCCGAGGCCGAGCACGCCCAGTGTCTTGCCGCGCAGTTCGTTGCCTTGGAACTTCTTTTTCTCCCACTTGCCGCTTTTGGTCGAGGCGCTGGCGGCGGGAATCTGCCGGGCCAGGGAGAGCATTAGGCCAATCGCGTGTTCGGCCACGGAGATGGCGTTGCCCCCGGGGGTGTTCATCACGAGCACCCCGGCCGCGGTGGCCGCGTCCAGGTCGACATTATCCACGCCGACCCCGGCGCGGCCGACGACGCGCAACTTTGGCGCTTTGGACAGAACGTCCCCGTTGACTTTGACGGCACTACGGACGAGCAGTGCGTCGCAATCGGACAGATGGGCCGCGTAGCCCTTCGGATCTGAAATGACAATGTCCCAACCAGCCTGCGCGCGCAATAACTCCACGCCAGCGGCGGCGATGGGTTCCGCTACCAGAATTTTCATGATGATTTCCTTGATGATTCTTAGGTCGTGACCGGCTGCCGCATAGCCACTTCGGCGTACACTTTTTGTACGGCGGCTACCCCTTTACCGAGTTCGACCGCGTGCCCGTTCTGCTGCAGCAACAGTTCAAGACCGGCGATGACGGCAAACATGTCCGCGAAGTCGAAGTAACCCAAATGCGCCATGCGGAAGATTTTTCCCTGCATGGACCCTTGGCCGTTAGCGATTATAGCTCCGAAGTGGGTGCGGAAGCCTTTTACGATCAGCCCGGAATCCATTCCGGCTGGCGTTTTGATCGCGGTGACGGACGACCCGGGGTGATTGGGGGAAAACAGCTCCAAGTCCAAAGCAGCGGCAGCGTGCCGGGTGGCTTTGGCAAGGAGTTGGGCGTTTTCGATGAGCTTATCCATTCCGAGGTCGTTGATGTACTGGAGCGCGACGTTCAGGGCGATGAGATGGGAGGTGTTGGGCGTCCAGGAGGACTCGCCCTTGTCGGCCATCTTCTTTTCCCGCTTAAGGTCGAAGTAGTAACGAGGCATGCAGGAGTTGCTATTCATTGCCCAGGCTTTCGGGCTGACGCTGATGAAGGCGAGACCGGGGGGGATCATGAACGACTTCTGTGATCCGCCGATGCAGATATCGATGCCCCATTCGTCGATCTTGAGCGGCATGGTGCCCAGGCCGGTGATGGCGTCGACGATGAAGATGGCCGGGGTCTCGCGGATGATTTTGGCCATGGCTTCGACGTCGTGCGCGGCGCCGGTGGAGGTTTCCGAGGCTTGGATGAAGACGCCTTTGACGTCGGGATTGGCCCCGAGAGTCTCGGCGAGACGCTCGGGGCTGACAACGCTCCCATACGGTTCAGTGAGGACGATCGGATCGAGGCCGAACGCTTGGACCATCTCCGCCCAGCGTTCGCCAAATTTACCGGCGGAACACACTACGACTTTATCCTTCATCGAAAAGAAGTTGGAAACGGACGCTTCCATCGCACCGGAACCGGATGCGGTGAGGATGAGCGTGTCGTTCGACGTACCCATCGCTTTCTTCAGACCCTGCATAGCGGACGCTTGGATTTTGATGAAATCCTGAGTCCGATGGTGGACATCGCTGGCCATCATCGCATGCAGCGCCGGTGGATAGAGGGGCGTTGGCCCGGGCGTCAGTAGGCGTTGTTTTTTGATGTGCATGAGATACGAATGAGAAAGACCGCGAGAACTATTAGAATAGCAAATACAATGGCTCTTCTAGATCAGATCCAGCGCGACATGGTTGCGGCAATGAAGGCAAAAGAGGAGGTGCGACTCGGAGCCGTGAGGATGATAAAAACCGTTCTAATCAAATGGCAGGCCGATAACTCTAATCCTCTAGATGAAGCAGCCGAGCTGCAGATCCTTTCGATTTTGGTGAAACAGCGGAAGGAGTCGATCGACATGTTCCGGAACGCGGGGCGGGAGGACGCGGCGGCCAAGGAGGAAGCCGAGATGGCGATTGTCGAAAGCTACATGCCGGCGGCACCGAGCGAAGCCGAGATTGACGCGGCCATCGAGGCGGCGATGCTGGAGACCGGGGCGACGGAGAAGGGCAAGATGGGGATCGTGATGAACGCCGCGAAGGCTAAGCTGGCCGGCAAGCGGCTGGACGGCAAGGTGCTGAGCGACAAGGTGAAGGCCCGGCTGAGCTAGATTTTGAAAAAGATTCGACGCTGGTAGAGCCAGTAGCAGAGCCCCCACATGACGAGCATCACGAGGATGTTGTGGGGGACGGCTCCGACGGAGCCGAGGAACGCAAACTGCTGGCCGTCGAACGCGGCGAGGCCGCGGGAGAGCCAGCCGCGGAGGACCTGCGAAAAGGCGTAAATGAAGATGCTGTTGGCGCCGACGACGAGCAGGGGGAACGTCCAGCGGCGTTCGGCGCGGATTTCGATGAGCCAGTAAAACGCGGCGAAGGCGAGCAGGACCCAGCCCACGCTAAGGAAGAGGAACGAACCGGTCCAGAGGCGCTTGACCATGGGGATAACGGGCTCCAGGGCCAGCCCGAGTGCAAACGCGACCGCTGTGCAGGTGATCAGGATTTTAAGGCGCTGCGAGGGGGTGCGGGGGGAGAGCAGGAGAAGGCCAGTCCAGCAGCCGAACAGGACAGTGAGTGCGTTACCGAGGCAGTTCAGGGTCGTGTAGAAGCCGGAGTAGTTGTAGCCGAGGACGCGGAGGTCAAAGAGGGCGGCGAAGTTGGCTTGGGGGTCGAAGGGACCGGTGGGGCCGGGGAAGAGGTAGAAGAGCATGTGGTGGAGCGCGAAGATGCCCGCAGCGGCGGTGACTTGGGCGCGGAAAGGGAACTGGAGGAGCCCGAAGCAGAGGAGGTAGGAGAAGGCAATCTGGCAGAGGACGTTGATGAACTGGAGTTTTAGCGGCGCGGTGGAGCCCCAGTTGGAGAGAGCGTTCGACAGGACTAAGAGAACGACGGCGCGCCAGAGGACATGCCGCCACGGGGCGGCGCGGCGGGCGAGTGCGATGGGCATGGCGACGCCGACAATGAAGGTGAAGGCGGGCTGAATGAGGTCCCAAAGGGTGCAGCCCGCCCAGGCGGCATGTTCGAACTGATTGGCCCAATTGGCTTGGCCCTTGAACGCTTCATAGAGGCCGAAACCGTGGGAGATGAGCAGCAGCATGATGAAGCCGCGGAAGGCATCGAGGGAGAGGAGGCGGTCTTCGGCCGGGGCGGTGGACATAGGCTCTGCTGAGAGTCTATCGGATCAGAAGCGTTCGGGCCATACGAGGCTCCGCAGAGACCGATGAATCGCCTGGTTTGCCGCGATCAGGCCCGGTTCGCCCAACGCGTACGGCTCCCCATCCCAGTTGGTGCAAATGCCACCGGCTTCTTCGACCAGCAGAAGTCCGGGAGCGAGATCCCATTTTTCCAGCCCCCAATCCCATAGGGCATCGAAGCGTCCAGCCGCGACATTGGCGAGGTCGAGCCCTGTGCATCCGCTGCGACGCAGTCCCTGCGCCGCTCCGCAGACGCGATGAAAAGGAGCGGGGTCCAATCCGCGATGGCGCTTCCCGCTGGGGAATCCGCTGGCTACGAGCGCGTCGGCAAGCGACGCGATTGACGAAACCTGCATACGGGCTCCGTTGCAGTAAGCGCCCAAGCCCCGCGCGGCGCTAAAGGTTTCGTTGCGCATGGGGTCATGAACGACAGCCAACTGCAGTTCGCCGTGGGCTTCGAGCGCGAGCATCGTGCAAAAGTGGGGCACCGAATGGGCAAAGTTCTTGGTGCCATCGAGCGGATCGACATACCAGACGCGTTCGGAAGCGCCGCTGATTTGCCCCGATTCTTCGCAAAAGACGCCATGGCCGGGGAAGACCTGCCGGATTTCAGTGGCGATTAGGAGCGCCGCTTCGACGTCGGCCTGGGTGACGATGTCGAGGGATCCCTTCCGCCGGGATACGATCCCGCCAGCGAGGAAATGCTCCCGAATCAGGTTTCCGGCCTTTTCGGCGATGCGGATTGCCGCGTCCAGAGTTTCGTGCTTCATGAGGCGAAGAGCAGACGGGAAAGGAGCCGGAATGGCTGTTCCCGGCTCTCCTGTTCGAAAAGGCAGATCGCGTCGCAGTTGAGCGGCTCGCTCAGCACGGGCGCGAGTTCTCTCGACAGCCGGTCGTGGGTGGAAGCCAGGAGCGATTCCTCCGTGAGACTTGAGCTCAGCGTCATGTGGAATTTCCACTGATCGAAAACGTACGGATAGCCCCATTGGTCGATCATCTCCAGCTGCCGGGAATTCTCGATTCCTCGTCGCCTCGCCGCGGTCTGTTCGATCGTTAGCGGCATGCGGAAGGGCTCGAATTCACGAACGCATGCCGCAGCGAGCAGACTCAATTCCGGGCTCGGTTGCGCTTCCGTGAGGGCGAGGAAGTTTCCCAAGCGCGAGACGACCAGCGACGGCATCGCGAAGGAGCGTCGGGTTGCGGCGAACCTTGCGGCGGCTTCGAGCAACTCCTCGCGAGAGGCATCTTCGCGGAGGTGGAAGGGTGGTTTCAGCGTTGCGTGAAAACCATAGTGCCGGGGAAACCGCACGGTCGAATCGTCGACCTCGACGGGGGATTCCTTCCCGCTAACCGCATCGCGGCCGAGCCAGGCGGAGGCGAACCGCCACAATGACGAATCCGGATGCGGGGCATAATATATCGCGATACGACCATCACCCGACACGAACACCCTCCCTCCAAACTTTATGCACGCAAGCGATCCCGTTCCGCCAGGATACTTCGATCAGATCCGCCCGCATCCCCGGGGCAATTCGCCCCCGATCCGGAAACCCGGCCGCGGCGGCGGGGGCCGAGGTTACCATCGCCATCGCCGTTGGCAAGGGGATGATCTCGGAGAGTTGCAATGCCGCGTTGAGCAAGCTCACGGGCGCGTAGTCGGAAGAAAACGCATCCACCAGACCGAGTTCCACCGCCTGCTTCGCGCACAGATTTCCGGACTGCGACCCGCCCAGGACAATGTTCGGCGCGCCCATTACCGTCACCAAGCCAGACTCTTTGGCCAGCCGCGCGGCTTCGAGCGTCGTTGGAAACTCAGAGATGCTCGCCCCTTCCGCCACCGCTTGCTCGATGTGCGCCGCACAGCTATCGTCGTGGCTCGCCAGGATTATGCTGGACAGTTCGCGGACTCGCGCCGCCATCGCTTCCCGGTTGGAATCGGCGTGCGTGGCTTGGAGTTCGCGCTCCTTGGCGACCGTCGCGTCGAACCAGGCGTCGCTCACCGGACCCATTTTCTCGTAATCCTGGCGCAGCTTGGCCAGATCGGCGGTCTGCCGCTGACCCGGCGTATGATCCATTAACGACACCAGACGTAGTGCGGGATGCGCGGCGACCCGGTCGAAGTTAGCCAGCAGGTGCGGATGGGGAAGCTCACAGCGAAAGTGCAGATAATGCTCCGCGGCCAGTCCGCCGTTGTTCTTGGCGGCATCGAAAGCGGCGACGGTGTCTTCGACGAAATCACGGGATTGCCCGGCGAAATCGCGATCGACGCCAATACAAATGGCGTCCAGCACGGTTGTGATGCCGGCTCCGCGAATCACGGCGTCGTGCGCGTAAAGCGCCATCAGTCCCGGCCAGCGGGTCGCCCGGGGGCGGATATGCTTTTCCAGGTTGTCGGTGTGCAGCTCCACCAAGCCAGCCGTGAGCAGTCGACCTTCGAAGTCGATGGCGGCGGGAAGGGAGCTGATGCCGGGTTGGACATCGGCGATCAGACCGTCCTCGATGACCGCGGTTCCCGTGATCACCTCGCGATCGAGCACGATGCGGCAATTGGTCAGAATCATCATGAGTAACTCTCAAAGTAGCGAGTGAACATTACGCCAACATGAAATTCACGTGTTCGATAAGTCTCTGTGACTTTCGGGCGCTACAGTCACCCTTTATGATTCTGAGCAGTCAACGCGTACTGGTCCAGGGAGAGCTCGCTCCGCGGACGATTGAACTCGCCGACCAACAGATCGCCCTGGTCGCCGAACACCATGCTCCAGGCGATTGGGATTTCGGCAACTTGATCCTTTTGCCTGGCATTGTGGATATTCATGGGGACGCCTTTGAACGGCAATGGATGCCGCGCCCCCGCGTATTTTTCCCCATTGAGCTGGCGCTGCTCGAAACGGATCGGCAAATGCTCGCCAATGGCATCACTACCTCGTACCACGGCCTAACGGTATCGTGGGAGCCGGGATTGCGGGGACTCGAGCACGGGCAGTCGATGATCGACGCCGTGGACGAAATTCGCCCGCAGCTGCGGTGCGATACGCGGATGCACTTGCGCTACGAAGTGTTCGCGCTCGATCAGGTGAATCGCCTGCTGTCCTGGATCCAAAGCGGTAAGGTCGACCTGATCGGATTCAACGATCATCTCGGGATGATCGAAGCGCAGTTGGGCAATGAGAACAAGGCTGGCAAGTACGCCGAGCGAAGCGGGCTCACGATCGAAGGGTTCCGTCGTCTGTTGATGGAGATGAAGTCGCGCGCCGGCGAGGTGCGCGGCAAAGTGGAGCAGGTCGCGGCGTTGGGACGCGAACGCAACATCCCGATGGCCTCCCACGACGATGAAACTCCGGAGATGCGGGCCAACTATGCCGAACTCGGGGTTGGGATCTGCGAGTTTCCGGTGGATGAGGTCACGGCGCGTTCGGCGATGGACGCTTCGAGCGAAGTTGTGATGGGTTCGCCGAATGTGGTGCGAGGCGGCAGCCACGCCAACCGGATGACGGCGATCGAAGCCATCCGCGGGGGATATTGCAGCATCCTCAGCTCCGACTACTTCTATCCTTCGATTTTGTACGCAGCGTTCCGTATTGCGGCCGAAGGCGTTCTGTCTTTGGCCGACGCCTGGAAGCTGGTGTCGGAAAACCCGGCTCGCGCCGCGGGCCTCGCCGATCGAGGCCGCATCGCGCCCGGACTCCGCGCTGACTTCGTCGTCGTTGATGATTCGCATCCCGGACATCCGCGAGTGGCCGCAACCATTACCGCCGGGGAGATCGTTTACTGTGCTGAACCGGCTCTACTGAAGAAGGCGGCATCCGCATGAGCGTGCGCATTCTTTCTGAGGAACCTACCATCGACCCGACGGCGAACGTACGGGATTCGACGCTTGGAAAATGGACGGCCGTCGGGGCGCGTACGACCATTAGCGAATCGACCATGGGCGACTACTCCTACGTCGTCAACGATTCCAGTATCATTTATTCGGAGATCGGCAAGTTTTGCTCGATCGCCGCGCAAACACGCCTCAATCCAGGTAATCATCCGATGTGGCGGGCCGCCTTGCACCACTTCAGCTACCGCAGCGTCTCCTACCAGTTGGGGGAGGAAGACGATCACGAATTTTTCGAGTGGCGGCGCAGCCATCGGGTGGTTCTCGGCAACGACGTCTGGATCGGTCACGGCGCGGTCGTGCTGCCCGGCGTGAAGATCGGCAATGGCGGCGCGGTCGGAGCCGGAGCGGTGGTGCGGCACGACGTGGAGCCCTACTCCATTGTGGTGGGCGTTCCGGCGAAACCGATCCGCTGGCGGTTTGAACAACCGGTGCGCGAGGCGCTGCAGCAGATCGCTTGGTGGGATTGGTCCCGCGGGGCAATCAAGTTGGCGTTGCGGGACTTTCGAGCGCTGTCGGCGGAGGAGTTTGTCGAGAAGTATCGAAGCGGAGCTCCGCAAGTATCGGAAAGTGATCGGACGGATACAGAGCCTCTCTCCGCGCTATGAGGGTTTGAAAGGAGTTAACGGAGAGCGGGCCGCGCACCAGGATCCAGTCAACTCTGCGGGCCAGGGCCTCACCGGTAAAGCCGTGCACGGTACCGGCTGGACCGCCCGGATTTTCGGCTTCGTCCCGGGCATCGCGAAACTGCGCCAGCAGAATCCTGTGGACTTCACTTCCGGCCAAGGAGTTGAAATCGCCCGTAAGAATCACCGTCTCTCCCGCGGCGACGCCCCGATCACGAAGCAACTCGGCCGCGTGGAGGCGAGCTTCGGCCTGGATGGATTTGTAGGGGAAGTGCGTATTGAAAAGGGAGAACTCCCACCCGGACACATGGCGCATCCGCGCCCAATTCACGGCATAGGGTTTGTGGATGCGCCACGAACTCGACGCCGGGACATCGGGCGTTTGAGACAGCCAGAAGGCCGCACTCTCGAGGATTTCGACCGAGTCGCGCCGATAGTAAACGGCGGTGAATTTCTCTTCTTCGTTGGCATACCGCCCGATGCCGAAGCGGGCGTATTCCGGCAATGCGTGGTCGAGAAACTGCAACTGCTTCATGACCGGTTCCTGCAAGCCGGCCACGTCGGGCGCTTCGGAGCGAATCAGGTCTGCCACAAACTCGCGGCGGTTCTCCCAGATGTGGAGGCCATCGGCGGGCTCCGGATAGCGGATGTTGAATGACATCACGCGCAAGTTCATTCCGCCACCGCGAACTTGCGTTGCCCGTCCACCCACACCTGCGTGACGTGGGCGTAGTCGCGCCGGTCCTGAAACACGACGAGGTCGGCGAGCTTGCCCGCTTCCAAGCTTCCCAGGTCATGATCCCGGCGCAGGTGGCGGGCCGGATTCAACGTCATCAGACGCAGCGCATCGTGAGGAGCGGTGCCGGAATTGATCATTCGCACCGCGCTACCGAGGAGAGAGGGGAAATGATAATCGCTGCAGAGAATGTCGACGAGGTCTTCGGCGAGGGCTTCGTGACAGGAGAGGTTTCCGCAATGCGAGCCACCGCGATAGTAGTTCGGTGCGCCCATACAGACCATCATTCCGAACGCTTTGGCTTGACGAGCGGCTTCGAGCGTAACCGGCATTTCGGCCAGGGTGGCGCCGAAGCCGTTGGCCTCCTCGACGTGCCCGATGGTGGTATCGTCGTGGCTGCCAAGCGGGATGGAGCCATGGAAGGCGGCTTGCACTTCGGCCCGGTTGTTCACCTCCCGCGCCCTCCTGATCCGCTCCTGGAACCAGGCTTCGGCTTCGGGCAGGCTGATGTTCTTCATCAGAGCCCAGCGTTTCACTTGCTCGTGATAGGTGTTCCGATACTGCCGCTGGCCGGGAGTGGAATCATTGAAGACGAGGTTTCCGAGACTCTCGCGATGCGCGATCAACCGCTCCAGCGGGCCTTCACATGGCTGGAAACAGGGATCCCAGCGGACATGGACAAAGTGGCGACCGAGCGAGGTTTGGCGGAGACGCGCGTACTCTTCGATCAGAGCGATCCCGTTACCGGTCCAAGACCCCAGCGGCCCATCGGTTTCCGCGGAGACACGCGCCGCGCCCAGCACGGTGGTGACACCACAACCGATGGCGCGAAGGTCCATCAGGTGAAACGCGAGGGCCAGAGGAAAGTTGGCGTCTGGCCGCGGATGGATCTCTTTTTCGAGGTAATCGGTGTGGATATCGATCACGCCCGAAGTCAGGTACTGTCCATGAAGATCGATGCCTTCGGCGTAGCTGCGTTCGGGTTGTACGTCTTCGATCCGCCCCTCGGCAATTACGATGGAGCCGTTGACGGTGCGGTGGGGCAGTACGAGAGTGGCGTTGCTGAGAATATGCCTGGTCATGTTGTTGTTGTTGGCGAGTTCAATAGGCGCTTACGAGCCTGGTCCGAAATTCGCTCGATTGATGAGACGAGCAGGAGCGAAATGATCGCATAGCCAAGTACGTCGTGATAGCGCAGGCCGCTGTTGGCAACGTGGAGCTGAAAGCCAAGCCCGCCGCCGCCGAACAAGCCCAGTGCGATCGCCGCGCGGACATTGACTTCGAACGCATAGAGGCTTAAGCCGAGCAGCGCTGGCACCACCTGCGGCAATACGCCGAAGGCGATGATCTGCAGACGGGTGGCCCCGGTAGCGGCCATCGATTCGCACGGCTGGGGTTCGGCCCGTTCGATCGCATCGGCGAACAAGCGGCCAAACATGCCGATGGTGGAGAAGATCAGGGTGACCGCGCTGGCGAAGGGACCGATCCCTAAAGCGATCAGGAGAATCATGAGAATGAAGATCGCGGTGATGGCTCGCTCCACGGCCATGGCCCCGCGGACGGCCAAGCGGATGCCGGGATGCGGCGTCGTGTTCGAGGCCGCCAGCAGCCCCGCGAGCAGACCAACGAGGCATCCTCCGATGGTGCCCATGGTGGCGACGGCCAACGTCTCGAGGACCGATGCCCAGATCTGCCGGTCCTGTAAAACGGCGATGTTCGGAGGGAACATCCGGTCGGCTAGATCGGCAATATGGTGGAACTGCGTAAACAACCCGAGCGGGTTGACCTCGAGCGCCGCCATCAGGATAAAGAGAGCCAGAGCTATCCCGCTGATAAAGAACCACAGGCGACGAGCCTTTCGGGACGGCAGTTCGTAGGGCACGGCGTTCATTTGCGGAGATCCCGCATCCAGCGCTGACGCAAACTGTTGCCTACCTGTTCGGCTGTGACGATGAGAACGAGCGTGGCCAGCGCCGCCAAGGTTGCCCGCTCATAATTAGTGCGGCTGATGGAGAAAAGAATCTCTTGCCCTAGGCCGCCTGCTCCGACGGCACCGAGGATGATCGTCGAGCGGATGTTGTAGTCGAAGCGGAACATGGTGTTCGAAACGAGCGCCGGGAGGACTTCCGGAATCACTCCGTAGCGGATCGTTTGCGAGAAATCCGCTCCGGTGGCCCGAACGGATTCCGCCACATGGGGATCGGCTTCTTCAATGGCGTCGGCCATCAGCTTGCCCAGCATGGCGACGCTCGAAAGGCCCAGGGTGAGGATGCCAGCGAAAGACCCCAGCCCGAACGCTACGACGAAGAACAGCAGCAGCAGCACGTCCGGGGTTGCTCGTTCCAGGCCCAGCAACAGACGAACCGGCAGTCGGAGCCAGGGCGGTGCGATGTTGCGGGCCCCGGCGAGTCCAATGGGCACGGAGAGAACGGACCCGATCAGAGTAGCCGCGGAGGCCAGGAGTAAAGTTTTAGCGGCCTCCGGCAGGATTTCTTCGGCGGCAGACCAGTCCGGGGGGAAAAACCCTCGGAGAATCTCCAGCACCCGTAGGGCAGAGTCGGCAAGTCCTTTCCATTGGAATTCGCAGAGCCCCGCCGCCCAGACCAGCGCCAGCGCCAGACCGCCAATTGCCGACAATCGCCAAAGAAACTGGCGCGGGGCTGAATAGCCGGCGATCATTGACGGCCCACCTGCTGCTCCATCGTCGCGATCTCCGCGCCGTAGATTTCCAAGAGCTGACTCTGGGAAAGTGCCGGCGGACCGTCGTAGACCACCTTCCCCTGCCGCAATGCAATGGCGCGGGTGCAATAGCGGCGGACCAGATCCGGCTGGTGAAATGCGCCCACGACGAGCGTTTCCCGCGAAAGCATCTGTAGCATCGCCATCACGGTTTCGGCGTTGCGCGGATCGAGGCTAGCGATTGGCTCGTCGGCGAGATAAAGCAGTGGCTTCTGATGAACCGCCCTCGCAACAGCGACGCGCTGCATTTCGCCGCCGCTCAGGCTACCCGTGATCCGGCCGGCAAACGATTGCATGCCGACCCGTTCCAGCGCGGTGTAAGCCTGACTGGCTTCGCCATCGGTGAATCCGTAGAGC
>CANNLB010000009.1 GCA_947505565.1 Acidobacteriota bacterium
GGGCGGCAAGCCAGTGAAACTCCAGTAGTTCGCGGTAAACTTATGCATATGTCAGGTTTGCTAGCTGGAAAGACCGCGCTCGTCGCCGGAGTCGCGAATCGTTGGTCGATTGCCTATTCGATTGCCCAGGCGTTCCGCCGAGAAGGCGCGACGCTTCTCTTGACGTATCAAGGGGAACGGTTGAAGAGTCAAGTGGAGGAACTGGGAGCCGAACTCGGGGCCGCCCGGATCCTTAACTGTGACGTCACAAATGACGCCGAGCTGGCGGCGCTCGTCGCGGTTCTGGAAGCCGAATTTCCGAAACTCGATATCGTCGTCCACAGCATCGCCTTCGCGAATAAAGAGGACCTCAGTCGACCGTTCCTCGAAACCTCCCGCGATGGCTTCTTGCTCTCGCAGAACGTCAGCTCCTACTCCCTAGTCGCGATGGCCCGGGCGCTCACCCCGCTCATGACCGACGGCGGTTCCATCATGACGCTTACCTATCTCGGTGCCACCCGCGTCGTCGAAAACTATAACGTCATGGGTGTCGCCAAGGCCGCCCTCGAAGCCTGCGTTCGCTACCTCGCCGCCGACCTCGGTCCCCGGAATATTCGCGTCAACGCCATCAGCGCTGGGCCCATCAAGACCGCCTCCGCCCGCGGCATCAAGGATTTTTCAAAGGTGCTCGACGGCGTCGCCCAACACGCGCCGCTCCGTCGGAATTGCGACCCGGCCGAAGTCGGGGACACCGCTGTGTTTCTTGGTTCCAACCTCGGTCGTGGCGTGACGGGAAATACCATCTTCGTCGACGCTGGATTTCAAATAATGGGTCTTTAATTGAAACTTATGATCAAAGTCGAAGGCGTAAGCAAACGGTACCCGGGTCATACCGCGGTTGATAACATTTCCTTCGAAGTGGAAAAGGGCCAAGTAGTTGGCTTCCTGGGGCCGAACGGGGCAGGGAAGACGACGACGATGCGCATCCTGACGTGCTTCATGCCGCCCTCTTCGGGCACCGCCTCCGTGGGTGGCTTCGACGTGATGGACCACCCGCTGGAAGTGAAACGGCGGATCGGCTATTTGCCGGAGACGCCGCCGCTGTATCCGGAAATGGAAGTGGCCGAGTACTTGACCTTCGTCGGCAAATTGAAGGGGATGGGCGGCAACAGCCTGCGCAAGCGGGTGGATGAGGTTTCCGAAAAATGCAACGTCGCCGACGTCCGCAATAAACTCGTCAGCAAGTTGTCGAAAGGCTACAAACAGCGGGTGGGCTTGGCGCAGGCCATCATTCACAACCCGGAAGTGCTGATTCTCGACGAGCCGACTTCGGGCCTGGATCCCAAGCAGATTCTCGAAACGCGCGACCTGATCAAGGGCCTCGCCGGAGAGCATACCATCATCCTCAGCACCCACATCCTGCCCGAAGTGGAACAGATCTGCGAACGCGTCGTCATCATCTCGCGCGGCAAAGTGGTCGCTACGGACTCGGTGGAGAACCTGACCAATCGCATGCGCGGCTCGGAAGTCATCGGCCTCACCGTCGAAGGCCAACCCGAAAGCGGCCTCGTGCAGGAGAAGCTCGAACGAGTCGCCGGCGTCAGCCGCGTGATCCTGAAACTCGCGCAAGACTCCTCGTGCGCCTTTGAAATCGAAAGCCTGCAAGGGCGTAACATCAGGGCTGATCTAGCCCGCGCGGTGGTCGAAGCCGGCTGGAATCTCACCGAGCTGCGGCCGGTTAGCATGAGCCTCGAAGAGGTCTTCCTCCAACTCACCGCGTCGGAGGTATCTGTATGAACAACATCATAACCATCTGGCAAAAAGAAGTGAAAAGCTACTTCGTTTCGCCCATCGCCTACGCGCTGCTCACGATTTACGCCGTAGTGTCCGGGTTCTTTTCCTACGTCGCTGTCGGCTATTTCCTTGATCGCTCCATCGGTGCCCAGGCCGGCCGCGGCGGCCCTATGGACGTCAACGAATGGGTCATCCGCCCCGTCATGATGAACGTCGGCGTCATCTCCCTGTTCCTGATTCCAATGATTACCATGCGCCTGTTCGCCGAAGAGAAACGTTCGGGCACCATCGAACTCCTCATCACCTCGCCCATTCGCGACTACGAAATTGTGCTAGGCAAATGGCTCGGCGCGCTGACAATGTACGCTTGCATTCTGTCCTTGACCCTCGTCAACCTCAGCGTTCTGTTCCTGTTCGGCAGTCCGGACTGGCGCCCCGTCGCGACGAGTTTCCTCGGCATGTTGCTCCAGGGCGGCTGCCTGCTTTCCATCGGCTGCTTCATCTCGAACACGACGAAAAATCAGATTCTCGCCGGCGCGGCCACTTTCGGCGTCTCCCTACTCATGTGGACCTTCGACTGGTTCACCGGCTTCAAAGCCGACGCCTGGGCCAAGGTCTTGGCCTACCTCTCTTTGACCTCTCATTTTGAGCCGTTCTCAAAAGGAGTCATCGACTCCAAAGACGTCATATTCTACGTTTCAGTCATCGTCCTGGGGCTCTTCCTCACTACGCGATCGCTCGAATCGTTGCGGTGGAGGGCATAATGGCGAGCCGTCAAGTTCGATACACCGCCTACGCGGGCACCTACATTGTCGTCTTCGTCGCGATTCTCGCGGGAATTAACTTCCTGGCCAATCGCTACAACAAGTCCTTCGATTCAACCACCAACAAGCGCTTCTCCCTCTCCGATCAGACCGAGAAAATCGTCAAAGGCTTGGCCACCGAAGTCAAAATTACCGTCGTTGATAAGACCGATCGGTTCCTCGCCTCCCGCGACCTTCTCGACCGCTACAGCAACCTCTCCTCCAAGCTCCGCGTCGATTACATCGACCCCGAAAAGAGCCCGCAGTTGGCTCGGGCTTTGGGTGCGCGCAGCTTCGGACAAGTCTTTGTCGAAAACGGCATCAAGCGGGAAGAGGCTCGGGCCCTGACAGAGGAAGAGATCACTGGCGCCATTATCCGTACCCTCAAAACGGGCGATCGCATGGTCTGCACCCTCTCCGGTGCCGGAGAATCCAGCTTCGACGAGATGACCGGCGACGGCCTCGGCCTCGCCAAAACGGCCCTCGAACGCTATAACTACAAGACCCAGGTCATCAAAACCCTCCAAAAGGCTGAGATTCCCGCCGATTGTTCCACCATCCTGGTCGCCGGCCCACGCTTCGACTATCCGGAACCCGTCGTCGCCGGCATTAAAGCCTTCGTCGAAAAGGGCGGCCACGCGATGTTCCTGCTGGCACCTGCACTGAAGACGGAGAAAGACGACGGTGCCGTCAACGAAAAGCTGGTGGCCCTGCTCGATAGCTGGGGCGTCACGGTCAACAACGATGTCGCCATCGACGAAAGCGGCTCCGGTGTTGATTCCGGATTTAATAAGTTCGTCTTCATAATCGACAAATACGCGTCCCACCCCATCGTCCGCGACATGCGCGACGTCGGCGTCGCGTTCCCGCTCGTCCGTACGCTCACCACCAAGGACAAAGTGGAAAAACTCATCGCCACTTCCGAAAAGAGCTTCGCCACCACGACGCTCGATCTGAAGAAACTCTCCGCCGATCCGCCCGCCGGAGCTAAAGGCCCTCTCACGATCGCTGCCGCCGCCTCCATCGGTAAAGCTCGAATCGTTGTCTTCGGATCCGCCTCTTGGGCCACCAATTCGTTCTTCCGCTATCCCGGCAACCGCGACCTGTTTTTGAACGCGTTCAACTGGATGTCCTCCGACGAAGAACTGATCTCGATTCGCCCCAAAGAACCCGAAGATCGGCGTCTCAGCGTGAAGCCGGGCCAAAGCTGGGTCTTCCTGTTCGCCAGCTTCTTCCCGCCGATCCTGATCCTCATCGGCGGCATCATGGTTTGGTTGCGCCGGAGATAACAGATGCCGAATCGAGGATTGCTCGTTGCTGTCGCGCTGCTGGCGGTTCTCGCTGGCGGCATCTATTGGTCGAATGTTGACGAAGAAAAGAACGTCGGGGCACCCGCCAAGGACGCCCCGCCGAAGATTCTCGAAATCCCGGAAGACCAGTTCGCCAAAATTGAAATCAAGCGCCGCGACGGCACCGGCGCCGTCCTCGAACGGCAGCCGGCCGGATGGCGGCTCACCGCCCCGAAGGCCCTCCCCACCGATACCCGCGCTGTCCAAACGCTCGTCTCCGCCCTGGCGCTCGTCGCCTCCGAACGCCTCGTCGACGAAAAGCCCGCCGACCTCATGCAGTACGGCTTCGCCTCCCCGCAGGTCGAAGTCCTCATCGTCCGCAAGGACGGCAAGAAGCATAAGCTGCTCCTCGGCGAGACGTCGCCCCTCGGCACTTCCGTCTTCGCCCGCGTCGATGGCGACCCCCGGCTCTTCACGGTCGCCGCCGCCTCCAAAGCCGCTGTCGACAAGGTCTGGCAGGATCTGCGCGACCGCCGCCTCCTCACCTTCTACGACGCGAAGCTCGTTCGCATCGAACTCAACGGCATGGAGTTCCTCAAGGCCGACGGTCATTGGTCCATGACCAAGCCGCAAGCTTGGCGACCCGATTCCTTCGCGGTCGAAGAGCTGATTCGGAAGATGATCGAAGCCAAAATGGAGATCACCCCGGAAGAGGAGGCACTCACCTTTGCCGGCAAGTTCGCCTCCGCCGCGCCCTACGCCATCGCCCGGGCTACCGACGATAAAGGCACTCAACAACTCGATATCCGCAAGGACAAAGATGGGAACTTCTTCGCTAAGTCTACCGCCGTCGAAGGCTTCTTCAAGCTGCCACCCGAGGCCGTCGATACCTTCGCCAGAAAGGCCGAAGAGTTCCGCAGCAAGAAGCTCTTCGAGTTTGGATTCGCTGATCCGTCCAAGGTGGAGCTCAAACACGACGGCAAATCGTGGAGCTTCGTAAAGAAAGGAGCCGACTGGCTCTCCGGCGATAAGAAAATCGACCCCGGCTCCGTCCAGCAACTTGTCGATCGCCTCCGCGAACTCGCCGCCACCGGCTTCGCCCCCATACGCGGCAGCAAACCGTTGGCCGAATATTCCCTCACGGTGCCCGGCAAACCCGCCGAAGTCGTCGCCGTCTCCCAGCAAGGCGATACCTACTTCGCCACCCGCGCCGGCGACCCCACCGTTTACACCCTCGACCCCAAGGTCGTCGAGGAACTTCATCAACTCGCCGCCGCCGCTAAATCGCTTCCATGAATGCGCTCCTCACCGACCTCTACCAACTCACGATGGCCGCCGGCTACTTCGAAGCCGGTAAACATCACGAGGTCGCCACGTTCGAGCTCTTCGTTCGGCGGTTGCCCTACAACCGAAATTACTACCTGACGGCCGGCCTTCCCCAAGCGATCGAGTATCTGCTCAATCTGCGCTTCGAACCCGAAGAGATCGCTTGGCTCCGCGCCTTGCCGCAGTTTTCCCGCGTCAGCCCCGAGTTCTTTACCTACCTTTCTGCCCTCCGCTTTACCGGCGACGTCTTCGGCGTCTCAGAAGGCACCCCCGTCTTTCCGAACGAACCCATTCTCACGATTCGCGCTCCATTGATTGAAGCGCAGTTGGTCGAAACCTATCTGCTCGCCACGATCGGCTTCCAAACCCTCATCGCCAGCAAAGCCGCTCGTATCGTGGAAGCGGCCGGCACCGCCAGCGTCGTCGAGTTCGGCACCCGTCGGGCGCACGGGACGGAGTCCGGCCTGCTCGCCGCCCGCGCGGCCTACATCGGCGGCTGTATCGGCACGAGCAACGTCGAAGCCGGCTACCGCTTCGGCATCCCTGTCTGCGGCACCTCCGCTCACTCCTGGGTCATGAGCTTCCCCAGCGAACTGGACAGCTTCCGCCACCTCCAGCAACTGCTCGGCGAAGGCACCACCTACCTCATCGATAGCTACGATACCCTCGAAGGTGCCCGCAAAGCCGTCTCCCTCGGCCGACCCATCGCCGGCGTCCGTCTCGATAGCGGCAACCTGTTGGAACTCTCTCGCGCCGTCCGTGCGATTCTCGACGATGCGGGCCTGCGCGACGTCACGATCATGGCGACCAGCGACCTGAACGAATATCGCATCGTCGAACTCACCGCCGCCGCCGCGCCCATCGCCATCTACGGCGTCGGGACCGATCTCGCCACCTCCGCCGACAGTCCCAGCCTCGGAGCCGTCTATAAGCTTGTCGAACTCGAAGCCAACGGCGTGAAACGCTACACCGCCAAATACAGCGAGGAAAAGCACACCCGGCCCGGTGCCAAGCAGCTCTTCCGCTACAGCAACCGTGACCTCGTCAGTTGCGCTTGGGAAGCCTCCCCCCCGGACGGACCCGCCGAAGCCCTGCTCCGCCCTGTGATGTCTCAGGGAAAGCTCCTCGCGCCCCTCCCCGACGCGCAGCAAGCCCGCGCCAAGGCCCGCGAGAACGTCAATAAGTTGCCCCGCGCCTTGAAGAGCCTCTACGCTCCCGAAGAGCACCCCTGGCGCGTCGAATATTCAAAGGAACTTCTCGCCCTCGACGCCCGCGTGCGCCAGAATCTCCGCGGAGACGACTAATGAACACCGTCTTCTTCGACGTCGATACCCAACTCGATTTCCTATACCCCGCCGGTGCGCTCTACGTCCCTGGGGCCGAAACCCTTCTCCCCGCGCTCACTCGCCTCACGGACTTCGCCGCCTCCCACGCCCTGCCCATTATCTCCACCATGGACGCCCACTCCGCCGACGATCCGGAGTTCAAAGCCTGGCCTCATCACTGCGTCGCCGGCGCCCTCGGTCAGCGCAAGCCGCAGGCGACTCTGCTCGGCACCCGAGGCCACCAGTATTTCATTGAAAAGCAGCACGTCAACTGCTTCACAAGCGCGGCGCTGATGCCGCTTCTGGCCCAATTGCAGGCCGACCATTACGTCGTTTATGGTGTGGTGACGGAAATCTGCGTCCGCCACGCCTTGCGCGGTCTGCTGGCCACCGGCAAGCGGGTAACTGTGCTCGCCGATGCCATCAAAGAACTGGACCCCGCCGCGGCCCAAGCCTCCCTCTACGAACTAGTCGCCGCCGGTGGCGAAGTCTCCTCGACGGCGACGTTCTAACTACGTCAGGGGATTGCTCTCCACCGGCAGCGTCAGCTTCTTCGCTCCCCGGTAGAGTCGGTCTAAATCGTAATAAGCGCGCGCCTTCTCAGAGAAGACGTGCACCACCAAATCACCGTAATCGAGCAGGATCCATTCACCGGTCTGATAACCTTCGATGCTCACGGGGCGCTCCCCCGCCTCTCGCTTCAGATCACTCTCAATCTCATCGGCGATCGCCTGATTCTGGCGATTGTTCCGGCCATGACAGATAAAGAAAACATCTGCCATCGTCGTAATGCCACGCAAATCAAAGGCTACTAAATCTACGGCCTGCTTGGCTTGCGCCGCTTCCGCCGCCAGGAACCAGGTGGGACTGAGTTCTCCTGCTTCTTCCTGGATCACTGCCATTTCGGCTTTCGGGTTTTCACTCTCGGGTGAGTTCCGCGTATCGTTTGACTGCAAATCGACTCCTGTCGGTATCGTACTACACTACTATTATCGTGGATTTTTGGCGAATAGTGGTCATCGGTTTGGCCTGTTTCTCCTCTCTGCTTGCTGTGGACTCTCCGGCAGTGGAGAATGCACGTGCCCGATTGGCCAATTTACAGGGTTTATTGGCCGCCGGGGCCGCCTCCGCACGCCAAGTCGAACAGGCGGAAATCGCCGTGGCCCACGCCAAAGAAGATCAAATAATCGACCAAACCGTCTACGGCGAGATCGCGATCGATGAATTGACCGAGACCCAGGCCGAAGAAATCAAAGCTGCCGCCCAGCGCCGCCTCGCCCGCGAACGCGCAAAATTGGCCGATGCCGCCAAGCTCGTCAGCGCCGGCGTTGCCCCCCGTTCCTCGCTCCTTCCCTTCGAAGACCTTGTCGATCGTGCCCGCCATGTTGTCTCCGCCGCCGAAGACCGCGCCCGCACCGTCAACGACCTGATCGCCCAGATCCGCGCCGAAGAAGCCGCCAGCGTCCCGCCCCCGGGAGCAACAATGGATGCTCCCATCCAAGGCCCCATGCCCGTCGTCACCCGTTTCATCGGCGGCATGAAATTCGCCCTCGCCACCGACTTCAAGCAAATCGTCCTCGCCTTCGAAAAACAGTTCAACCGCAAGCTCCCCATCAGCGCCCGCGGCCAAACCGCGCTCCACCGCTCACTCGGCTTCGACCATCGCGACCGCGTCGACATCGGCGTCAATCCCGACGACCCCGAAGGCCGCTGGCTCATCAGCTATCTGGAAAAAGCCCAGATTCCTTTTTTCGCCTTTCGAGCCTCCATCCGCGGCCAAGCCACCGCCCCCCACATCCACATCGGGCCCCCCAGTTTACGCCTCCGCAACCTCGACTAGTATGAACAACCCACAGACCAGCGTCCTTATCTCCGATGCCCACATCCAGGATCGTGTCCGCGAACTAGGCCGCATGGTCACCAAAGACTTCCCCGACGGCGAACTCATCGTCGTTGGCATCCTCAAAGGGGCCTTCATGTTCGTCGCCGATCTCACCCGCGCCATCGAACGTCCTTTGAAGCTCGACTTCATGGGCATCTCCAGCTATGGGCGCGGCAAAACCTCCTCCGGCGAAGTGAAGGTCACCAAGGACCTCGACATGCAAATCGAAGGGGCCAACGTTCTCATCGTCGAAGATATCGTCGATACCGGCGTTACCCTCAGCTACCTCGTCGGCGTGCTCAACCAGCGCAAGCCCCGCGCCATTCGCATCGCCGCCCTCCTCGACAAACCAGAACGCCGCTTACGGCCCGTTCATGTCGCCTACTGCGGGTTCCAAATACCCGACGAGTTCGTCGTCGGGTACGGCCTCGATTTTGACGAAGACTATCGAGGCCTCAAGGACATCTGCATTCTCAAAGAAGGTGCTTAGACCCTCGGCTTCGGCGGCGGCAGATCGCGCGCTTCGCAAACGCTCGAGAAGCCGCCCGAGGCATGAGCACCGTCGCAAAACGGCTTGTTCGCGCTCAGTCCACAACGGCACAAACCGATCGCCGCGCGTCCTCCTAGGCCAAACTCCTGCCCAGCTGCATCGACGATCATGATATCGCCTTCGATCCGGATCGGACCATTGTTGAAGATAGTTACTTTAGTAGCCATGCGTTGCCTACAATGATGACACATGCGTCCCAAAAACCGCTCCGAGTGCGCGCCGCAGATCCCCGCGGCATACCCACCCGGCGTCGTCGTCAGTCAACCCCGCTCCTCCATGGACGGCGACGCGGTATCGGCACCTGCCGTCTGTCAATCGCCGCGCTTTGGCGGAATGGTCGGTTGGTGCTACAGCTCAGAAAGCTGCACCCCGCCCGTTTGCTGCTAAAGTGCGGAATACCGAAGCCTGTCGCCAGACAAGAAAAGTTCCAACGGTTGGATCTCTCGAAAACAACGGATAAGGTTCACGAGATCCATCCCGGCCACTATAGCCCCGGAACGGATCTAGCGAGATAATCCGCTGGACTTCAAGACTCTCGCCCAAAGCGTGGTTGAAAGAACTTTGTTGAGTTCGCCGTCCAAATACTGAGCCAATTGCAGTCTTTCCTCGGCCGCGCCCTTGAAAATGCTGGCGTCTTTCTGTACCTGAGAATAGAGTTCATTCAGCTCCTCGAGTTTCTGCAGGCGTTGCTCGCTCGCGAACCGCTGGGTTTCCACCTCTCGGCGCAGCGACTCAGTCATCGTCTGGAACTCTTCGAGCGCGCGGGCTCTCTCCTCGGCTGCGCCTTCATGTAGGCTTGCGTCGGTCTGCAATTGCCTGTAAAGCCTGTTAAGCTCCTCGAGTGCCCGCAGGCGTTGTTCGCTCGCGATACGGTAAGGTTCCGCCGCCTGTTGGGCAGATGCGTTCAATCGCTGTAACTCCTCCACGTCGCTCGCTCGCTGCTCGGCCGCGTCTTTATACAAGCTAACGTCCCTCTGGGACTGCCGATAGAGTTCATCGAGCTCCTCGAGTGCCCGCAGGCGTTCTTCGCTCGCGATACGGTAAGGTTCCGCTTCTTTGCGCCGCGATTCGTTTAACCTATGGAGCTCTTCAACATCGCACTCCCGCTGTTCGGCCGCATTTCTATAGGTCCTGGCTTCCCCCTGCGCCTGCCGAAGGAGTTCGTTAAGTTCCTCGAGTTCCTGCGCGTGTCGCTCGCTCGCAACTGGGTAACGGTCCGTCCGCTCGCGGAGAGCTTGATTTAATCCATGTAACTCGTCCAGATCCCGCTCCCGCTGTTCAGCCGCATCTTTATAGAAGCTGACTTCGTTCTGCGCTCGCCGACAGAGTTCGTTCACTTCCTCGAGTTCCCGCAGGCGTTGCTCGCTTGCAATCCGGTGGTTTTTCGCCTCTTCGCCAAGCGACTCGTTCAATCGATGTAACGCGTCCACATCGCGCGCCCGCTGCTCGGCCGCATTCTTGAATACGGTTGCGTCGCTCTGAGCTCGCCGACAGAGTTCGTTTAGCTCTTCGAGTCCCCGCCGTCGCTGCTCGCTCGCGAGACGGTAGGTTTCCCCCTCGTTGCGGAGGGAGGCATTCATTCGATGCAACTCATTCGCATCGCGCTCCCGCTGGTCCGCCGCCTTCTTGTACTCGCTGGCGTCCTTCTGGGATTGCAGATACAGTTCAGTCAGTTCCTCCAATGCCCTCAAGCGCTCTTCGCTCGCGATACGGTAAGTTTCTACCTCGTTGCGGAGAGACTTGTTCAATCCATGTAACTCCTCCACATCGTGCGCCCGCTGTTCGGCCGCCTGCCGAATAATGCGCAATTGGGTCTCTTGCTCTTCCATGACGGCAAGTAGCCGACCGACCCCGACTTCGCTGGAAGTCTCTTCGACGGGTGCTTCTTCCGCCAGCGACTCCCACCAGTTGTCCGCCTCGACGTACCCTCCCGCCCGCAGTAATCCGGGGCAGGTCGCCTCCAGAAGTTTTCCGGTCTCTCGAGTAAAATGATTGCGCCAATCCCCGCTAACACCCTTTCGGCGGTGGCTGTGCTCATTCTCCTCGCCCGGTTGACGCCCGCCACTCGTCGCCACAAACGAATGCCGTGCCACCACCTCGGTCACCACTTCGTCGGGGATCTGCCAGTTCAGAAACGCAAAAATCCGACGGAATTGGCCCTGCTCATCCGCAATCAGCGCCGCGTAGTCCAGCCGAAGTTCGTCAGGCTCGGTCCGCTCATGATCCACCCACGAACGAAACTGCTCCGCCCATGACAAAAAGAAGTGGATTCCCATCCGAATCCGATCGCCGCGCGAGGCATGCCGCAGTGGGAGGCGCAATAACGACGTCGTCTCGTTGGGAACATGACTATTCGCCAGCGACTTAACGAAAGAAACGATGACGTCGCGCGGATCGCGGAGGACGATCAAGCACTTGTCCGTCTCCCGGGGCTCCAGTCGGCTCTGCCATTCCGCGATTCCCGCCGTGTAAAGCGGGCTCACTACCCCGGCCGATTCAACCGTCGGCCAGCCCGCGGACGGTACGTCCCGACCGGAATCCAGAAGTTTAGCTTGGCTATAGGCAACGATAGTCGGGTCGGTTAATACATCCCGGACCCACTGACTCCCGCATTTGTAAAAAGTGCAGTGATAGATACGACTAGCGTCGTGCTCGCCCAGCATCTGTTTTTAAACCAAAGCTCCAGCCTATGATCGTACTACGCTTATCGATCCTTCGAATCTTAAGTCCAAACACGGGTCCAGGCGCAAAGTGTCAATTCGTTTTCTGTAGCGTGGCCCCTTCGGGCTATCTGGAAATCGGAGGGGTTAATCCTGGAAAATGAGCGCAATAAAGGCTTCCAGAAAACCCGCCGGAGCGCGGGAACCATCCCGGAATCCCACCACGGCACAACCAAGCGCGAGGCCTGGCCGTGTCGGGGAATTACCCGCCACCCTCCAACGTCTGCCCCGGGATCATCAAAATGCGGAGGGCGCGAAAGACGAACCCACCACTCAAAGACAGGGTCTAAAGAATCGGATCCGCAGTCGTGTCGAAACCGCGCCATAATCTTCCCATGGGTCGTTGTCTCTTTGTGCTTGGGCTGGTAAGTCTGCTCTACGGGCAGCCGATGAGCCCCGATGCTATTCTCATCGGGCGCACCCGGTACCACATGATCGAGACCCTCCGGCGCATCCCGAACTATACGTGTCTGGAAACCATCGAACGCTCCGTCCGCCGCTCCGATTCCAAACGCGCCTCCGTTGTCGATGCCCTCCGCCTCGAAGTCGCCGTCGTCGATGGCAAAGAACTCTTTTCCTGGCCCGGCGAGCGCCAGTTCAAGGAACGCGACCTCCGCGAACTCGCCCCCGGCGGAGCCATCGGCAACGGCAATTTCGCCCTCCACGCCAAATCCGTCTTCGGCGGCGGCTACGTCACGTTCACGTTCCGCGGCCGCGAACAACGCAACGGCCGCGAAGTCGCCCGCTTCGACTACGACGTCCCTCGAAACTTCAGCGGCTACCAGATCCGCGTCGGCGACGCCTCCGCCGTCGTCCCCTATCACGGGCAAGTCGTCGTCGATTCCACCACCCTCGACGTCATCGATCTCGAAGTCGTCGCCGACGACCTACCGCCCATCCTCATGCTCAAACGAGCCACCGACTTCATGCACTATGGCCGCCAGCGCATCGGAGAAAGCGATTTCCTCCTGCCCCTCTCTTCGGAAATGAGCATGGTCGGCCTCGACGGAGCCGAAAGCCGTAACAAAGTCAGCTTCT
>CANNLB010000010.1 GCA_947505565.1 Acidobacteriota bacterium
GGGTACGACCGTACGGAACTGGCCCGCCTCGCTGGCACCGATTACATCCGGCGTGTAGCGCGCGGTGGCTTGTTTGGCGGATCGCGCGCAGCCATCACGAAGGCCAATGCGATGTATTGGCGCCTGCTCGAAGCGAGTTTGGCCCAGGGCGAGATGGGCACCGAAGAAAGTATTTTCTCGGCCATGACCTATCTGGAGCCGACGCTGTTCGACCGTTTCGAGATTACCGACAATGGGCTGATTGGACCGTTCTTCGAGGCTTTGCAGCGCGGAGCCGTGCCGCTGGTCCGCACCCGGATGCTCCAGCCGGGCCTGACAGTTAAACCGGATGGGACACGGTCCCGCCGGACCCGCTCAGCAGCCCAGCTGTCCACCGCATTCTACATCCTGACCTTCAACCAGCCGCAGCAGTTAGAAATGCTCGTGCGATCCTGGCGTCAGCAGCCCGCGTTTTTTGATCGCGCCGCGGTCTATGTGATCGACAACAGCACGACTAGCCAGGCGATTGAAGCCAATCGCGCGATTTGCGCGCGAGAAGGGTTTCAACATCTTGCGCAGGGGAATTTGGGCATCTGTGGCGGGCGCCAGTTGGCGGCTGAGCTATTTGAGGCGAGCCGGCACGACTACATGTTTTTTCTCGAAGACGACATGTTGCTGGCCTCCTCGGACATGCCCCCTTGCCGGACCGGCTTTATTCGTTGGGTCGATGGATTGCACACGAAATTACTGGGAATTATGGAGCAGGAAGGCTTCGATTTCCTCAAGCTCAGCTTCTCCGAGTTATATGGGCTCAATAGTGATCAATGGGCGTGGTACAACGTGCCTCCTGGTGTGCGTCGCAGCGTCTGGCCGGAGCAGCCCGAACTGCCCCGCCTGGGGCTGGCCCCGAAGATTCCGGCCGTGAAATTTGAGCGAATTGACATGTTCGAAGGCTTGGCTTACGCCTGCGGGGAAGTGTATTACTCGAATTGGCCGCAGGTGGTTTCGCGCGAAGGGAACCAGCGCATGTTTCTCGATACGAAATGGGCGCGCCCCTATGAGCAGACCTGGATGTCGCACCATTTCCAGGAGACTCGTGCGGGCCGGTTGCGGCCGGCGGTTTTGCTAGCGTCGTTGATTGAGCATCGGCGCGATTTCCACTATGGACCAGAGGAACGGATCGAATCATGAGTGAACCATCGATTTTCATCAGCATCGCCGCTTACCGTGAGTTCGAACTGGTGAAGACATTGCGCGATGCGATGGATCGGGCCCAGCATCCCGACCGCCTCCAGTTCTGCATCTGCTGGCAACGGTCGCCGGAGGAGAGCCTAGACGGTCTGGAGAACGATCCACGGATTCAGCTGATCGACGTCCCGCATATGGAGAGCAAGGGTGTCTGTTGGGCGCGCAACCTGATCCAGAAGCAGTACGGCGGCCAAACCTACGCGATGCAGATCGATGGCCACCACCGGTTTGCGCCCGATTGGGATGTGCGCATCATTAAGATGCTGGAGGATCTCAAGCGCCGCCCCGGCGTGATGAAACCGGTGCTGACCGGCTATTTGCCCAGCTATGATCCGAACCGGGATCCCGCAGGCCGCGACGAAAACATTTGGCTGTACGGCTTTGACCGGATTGAGCCGGAGGGCGTGGTTTTTATGCGGCCGTATACCCCGGAGGTGGCGCCCAAGGAACCCGTGGCGAGCCGCTTCTGGTCGGCCCATTTCAGCTTCAGCGATGGGCACTTCAATGAAGCAGTGATGGTCGATCCTAATGGCTATTTCCATGCCGAAGAGATTGGCACCGGCGTCCGGGCTTGGACGCTGGGCTATGACTTCTTCACTCCGCATGAAACCCTGGCATGGCATGAATACAGCCGCAAAGGCCGCGTTTGTCACTGGGATGAGCACTCCGACTGGGGCCGTCGGCACGCGCGGGCGATCGCCCGTTACCGTTCTCTGTTTGGCATTGATGGCACACCGATCGAGGATTTCGCGCCTTATGGTTTCGGCACCGAGCGGAGCTTCGAGCAGTATCAGCGATTCGCGGGGATCTGCTTCGAGGATCGTTCCGTGGATCGGGCGGTCATCAAGAATATACCGCCCCCCAGCCCCTTGGCCCATACGCCCCGTTCGGTCTGGCGCGGGCAGCTCCTGCGGAGTCATTCACGGGATGTTTTCGTGGATCGTTCCCCGCTTGAGGACCCCGATCCGACGCTTTTCCTGGCCCTGTTCGCAACGGCAGCGGACGGCACGGAGCTCTATCGGAAGGATTTGGACCGGGCGAGAATTGATGAATACCTAGCCGACCAAAAGGCCGACCAACTGTTCATTCTGATGGCGTTTTTCTCGAAACAGTTGCCCGTCCGGTGGACCGCATGGGTGGGGAGTGGCGAGCGCGGCTGGCTGCATCGGGTGGACGGCGAATGGCCACTACCAAATGGGCCTTCTCTGATCCAGTATGGCGAGAGCATTGAGCCGGCAGCCTGATAATCTTGTCTTTGGTTCCTGTCATGAATACTAACCTGATTCCCCAGCGTGACCCCGGATGTGAGGAGGAGGTGCTGGAAGGGGAAATCGTCCTCTATAGCGCGTCCGCCGCGACGGCGTTGTACCTCAACGAGTCGGCCGCGCTTGTTTGGCAATTGATCGACGGCCAACGTCGCATCGCGGACATTGAATCGCTGCTGGCCGGTGCCTACCCGGAAGCGGCGACCCTGAAAGGCGACGTAATCGAAGCAATCGAGGCGTTGCACTCGCACGGAGTAATTCACTGGTGAAGGTAGCCGAGAAGGGGTGGCGGCTGGCCGCGCTCGGCGGCAACTCCGTCGCCCTCGAATGGAGCGATGCTGCCGCTGGCCTTTGGGTGGGGCGGTTAGTCGGTGCCCATCCTGGCGCCGCCCCCAGCCTGCCCGTAGCCGTGTACCGAGTGCACACAAACCGCATCGAGCCCGGACTCACCGTCTTCAATGGCCCGCAGTGCTTATATACTGGTGCCGACCCGGCCGCCGGCGCTCACGCCGTGATGGAGGCCCTGATGCGCGTGTGGGCTCTGCGTTGCCGCGATGGCCTCATGTTGCACGCGGCCCTGATGTCCAAACAAGGGCGCGGGTTGCTGATTCGGGGCGAGTCGGGGGCCGGAAAGAGTTCGCTCGCTGCTTGGTTACTGCAGCAAGGCTGGACTTACCATGGCGACGAGCAAATGTATGCCCAGGCCAGCGACGGTCCGTGGGAAGGGTTCGTGCGCCCCTTGTGCTTCAAAGGAGACTGGGCGGCGCGGTTCCCGGCGCTGGCTGCGCCACCCGAGTCGATCGCAAGGGTCGGGGGTCAGACGCTGGTTTCGCCCAATCTGTTCGGCCAGGATGTCCTTCCTGCTGTTTCCGTTCGGCCGGGGCTGATGTTGTTTCCCGCCTTCCGCCCAGGTGCCGAGTTCTCACTCCAACGGGTTCCCGCCGGACAAGCGACGATGCACCTCGTCCAGGGGATTCTCAATGGTGGAAATTTGAACAATCGCGGTGTGGCCCAGGCCGCCGAGATCGCGCGCGTCTGTCCCGGATATCAACTGTCGTATGGGCATTTCGATCAGTTAGCGCCGCTCCTGGAAATGCTCGAGGGGTCTCAACCATGAGCAACGGTCTGATTTTTATCCAGATCGCCGCGTATCGCGATCCCGAACTGCTGCCCACTTTGCGCGATTGTGTGGCGCAGGCGTCGAATGCCGGGCGCTTACGATTTGGCATCTGCTGGCAACGCGGTGCGGACGATACGCTGGGAGAGTTTACCGGCGATGAGCGAGTGCGCGTGTTCGAGGTGCCAGCCGAGCGATCGCGCGGCGCCTGCTGGGCCCGGCAGCAAACCCAGGCGTTGTTTCGCGAGGAAGACTACACCCTCCAGCTCGATTCGCACCACCGGTTTGCTCCGGGCTGGGACGAGCAGTTGGTGCGGATGATGGAAGACCTACGCGCCCGGGGCCACGCCAAACCGCTGATCACCAGCTACGTGCCCGTCTACAACCCGGCCAACGATCCAGCGGGCAGGGAACAACAACCACTCCGGCTCCGCTTCGATGGCTTTTCGCACTGCGGACCCTTTGCCGTCATGCCCGAGACCATGGACGAATATAAAAGCCAGACGGAGCCCGAACCGGCACGCTTCTTTTCCGGACATTTTGCCTTCACGGTCGGCGAATTTTGCCGGGAGGTCCCTTACGATCCGCATCTGTATTTTTTTGGTGAGGAGCCCGCCATGGCCATGCGGGCATTTTCACACGGCTACGACTTATTCCATCCGCACCGCGTGCTCGTTTGGCACCACTATGGCCGGGACAATTCGCCGAAACACTGGGCCGATCATCGCCGTTGGCATTTCCGGAACGAGCTGAGCATGGATCGTTTTCGTCGGCTGGTGGGCGAGTGGCTGCATGGCATCGTCGGCGCTGAGTCTTCGTTGCGCCCCTTCGGCATGGGGGCTGTGCGCAGCTTCCGCGATTTCGAACTATATGCCGGCGTGAGTTTTGATCTCCTGGGGGCCACCCGGCACGCGATGAAAGCACAGCCGCCACCGGAACCGGATTTGCCCGTAAGCCTCGAGACTTGGCGTTCCCGCATCTTACTTCCCTATGAGGTCCTGGTGCCCTTGAGCAAAGAGGAGTTGGCGGACAGCTTAGAACAATACGAGTTTGTATTCGTCGGGGCCCACTCCAAGCATCACGACGAGCTGATCCGCCATGACCTTCGCGGTGATGACTTGGAGCGGGCCGTCCAGGAGGGCGGCTACCGGTTGCGGTTGCTGGCCGCGGCGCCACCGGCCAGTTGGACCGTCTGGCCCTACCTGCGCGACGGAACCTGGGGCGTAAAGTCTACTCGGCCGATTAAAGAGCTTCCGCGATAACAGACCGTATCCAAACGCAGTTTGTATTCCAAGCCCGCGGCGCCCGCCCAGTGGCCGTCCGGCTCGACGGCGTTACCACGACTGCCGACACCGGCGGATTGTTGCTACGGAAAGTGGAATCGATTGCCGCGCCGCGTGGCGGCCTTAGCGCGGGACTAGGAAGCATTGAACCGATTACGAGCAATGATTCTGCTACTCTGATTTTTTCGCGGGCGCCGAAGGAGGTCGCCCGGGTATCGCATCACGTTCCGAGGGGCCTGCTTGAGCCCTTCTACCAAGCGGATGACGAGCGCTATGACGGGGACCGTCTACTGGCATTGCAGCCTTGCTTGCCGACTTGGCCGCGTCGAGCTTTGCGAGGCGAACGCTGCAGTCACGCGGCGGGTCTTCCAAACTAAGGGCGGGTTCAAGCTCGGCACCGCTTGTTCGTCGAAGGAGTCCCTGCGATTCAACCGTTTCAGGTCTTCAATCTGAGAGGCGCCGGCTTGCGGATTGGTCGAGCCAACGCGAATATAACTGACAAACATAATTGGCTGATGGCTGCTGTTGCGCCCCGGAGTCGCCGTCAACCCGACTACATGCCTCGCTTTTGTCGCGACCAGCATCTGCTTTGCGCGGGCGCAATTCGCGTCAGCATTTCGCTGTGATAGAACAACCAGGCAGGCTATAATTCCTCTTTTTAGGTAGAATCTTTTTGGTGAGCGATCAAGCGGGTGGCGAACGAACGAAGCCACTTGAGCCCTATCTAAATCGTTGAAAAAATAGACAATCGATCCAAATCGCCCCCGAAACAGGGAAGATTTACGTTCGAAGCCAAATCAAGCGCATAGTCCTCAAGTGAGGGCTCATTGGAAGGGCGGGGTCCGACGTAGGCGGTGCAAGCGTTCGCGTAAACCGAAGGTGTCGAAAGACCCATAAAAATGGAGCGGGAGATGGGATTCGAACCCACGACGTCCAGCTTGGGAATACGACGATCATTCGCAAATAAAGAACAAATGCGATCATGGCGGCAATTCTGACCACCTGGAACCTTAGAGAAAAGTGAAAGCCGGGCTTAACGCAGTAATCGCAGTAACGAGTCCGGACCTGCAAATCTCTTCCTCAACCTGATGGCAATTTAGCCCCTCACGCAACCAAAAGGCGTGAGGTGAGGGCTTGCTGGTAAAGGCCGAAACGATACTCCGGGAGAGCCACGGCGACCTGCTGGTCTCCCGCTACCGGCTCAAACAGGCGGAGGGAATCGCGCTTGTCCGCGCCAACCGCGAGGACGGTCGACAGCCGTTGGTGTTTGCTTCTCGCCCCTTTATCCTATGTGGACTGCCGATCCGCTGTGGACTGCCGATCCGCCGACCGCCGGCGGACCAACTTCTCTTCGAGCGGCGAAATGGCAACTTTCTCCTCCAGATCACTGGGCACCCGCAGTTCGGCCTTCCATTCGGCCAGGACCGCTTAGTTCTCATCTTCCTGGCGACACTGGCTGTCCGTCAGAAGAGTCAGTCCGTCCGATTCCGGTCGGCGGCCGAGATGCTCGACACCTTCGGCATGGCGAAGGGCGGCAAAGAGTACCGTCGCATCGTGGCGGCTTTTGAACGGATCTTCGGCGCCACCATGTTCTTTTCGACCGAAACTACGCGCTCGACGGCAACGGTAATCCACCGCAGCCGGTTCAATTTTTTGAAGGAGGCGGAGATTTGGTACAGCCGCTCGGGCGACCCGCCAACCGGCCAGAACACAATTACTCTCAGCGACGAATTCTATGCCGAGATCTTTAGCCACCCCATCCCAGCCGACCTCGAAGCAATCAAAGTCCTCGCCGCCGCGCCGGCGCTCCTGGACTTGTTCATGTGGCTGAGCTACCGGTGCTTCGTTGCCAAAGGTCCCGAGTCGATTCCGCTGTTCGGCCCGTTCGGGCTCACCCAGCAACTTGGCTGCGTTGAATATTACCGTCCCAGTCGTTTTCGGGCCATGTTCGAACAGTGGTTGTAGACGATCCGGGCGCTATGGCCGGAATGCCCCGCGGTCGTTAGCGCAGACGGCCGACTCTTACGGATCGACCGCCGTTCTGCGGTACAAGTTCGTTTCAGTGGACAATAGGGAAGGAGAATCAACTCTCCGCCCGCACCTTAGAATGACTCTTGCCCATGTAAAGACACTGATCGCAAACGGTGAGTCGGCGTCGGTCGAGTTCAAGAAATCAACTGGCCAACTTACGCGGGCCGCGGAGACGCTGTGCGCATTCCTGAATGGGGATGGAGGAACCGTTCTTTTCGGGGTCGCGAACGACGGTTCCGTGGTGGGCCAACTCGTCAGTGACGATACTCTTCGCGACGTTGCCGAGACCCTACGGCGAATCGAGCCACCCGTCGCCGTGGGCATCGACCGCATAAAACTACCGGGTAACCGCAGCGAAATACTCGCGCTGTCCGTGTCACCTGACGACGATAGCCGCGTGTTTGCTTTTGATGGCCGCGCCTATCAGCGCGTTGGCTCGACAACACAAGTCATGCCACAAGAGACCTATCAGCGCTTGCTGATGGATCGAACGCACTCCCACAAACGGTGGGAAAACAGCGCCTCGCCCATCCACTCGGAGGATCTCGATCTTTCGGAGCTTCGCGCGACCGTCCGCATGGGAATTGAATTCGGACGAATTCCGTCAACCGCATCCGCAGAGGCGGGCGACATCTTAGATCGCTTCGGCCTCCGCCTTGGGCAGACATTAACAAACGCCGCCGCGGTCCTTTTCGCAAAACACGAATCCGCGCACTATCCCCAGTGCCAATTACGATTGGCCCGCTTTCGGGGAATCGACAAGAATGAATTCCTGGACCAGCGGCAGTTGAACGGCAACGCCTTTCACCTCCTCATCGAGGCTGTCCAATTCATGAACCGTCACCTCCCCGTTTCCGGTCGGATCGAACCTGGGGTGTTCGAGCGGGTAGACGCTCCCCTATTTCCACCGGTAGCCTTGCGGGAAGCCCTGGTCAACGCCTTCGTCCATCGGGACTATTCAATCCCCGGCGGAGCCGTCAGTGTCGCCATCTACGATGATCGGCTGGAGATCTGGAGCGACGGGCGACTGCCCTTTGGCTTAACGGTCGAAGCGCTGGCGAAAGAACACCTCTCTCGGCCTCGGAATCCGCTCATCGCTGAGGTGTTCTTCCGTCGCGGTCTAGTTGAACGTTGGGGACGTGGAACGTAGAAAATCATCGAGCTCTGCGTCCTCGCCGGCCAGCCAACACCTCAGTTTCTTGAGCAGGCCGGAGCGGTCGGTGTTCGTTTCTTGCCGAGTGGCTATATTGCCCCGCTACGAGTGGCGCATGATCTTACGAACCGGCAGCGGCTGATACTTCAAATCCTATCCGCCTCGGCCCAGGAGCCCTTTGGGAACATAAAGAGGCAGGTTAACCCTGATATTGCGGACCGCACTCTGCGGGACGACCTGTTGCACTTGAAACGTCTGCTACTCATCGATTCGGTCGGACGCGGCCGGGGCGCAACCTGGAGCCTGCGAGGATCCCCAGCCCGAATAGGGCGGTGAAACCGCCTCATTATTGCCTCCATCTACTCTGAGCGCACTGCTCTAAGCATCGGCCCAAAGCCACCCATAAGCACACGAAATCAAGCCGCTTGTCAGGATTTCCTCGTTGCATGAGCGATCGAGTTTGGATGAAGGTCTTTGTGCACACCCAGAATAAGGCGGTCAGACCGCCTTATTCCGCCTTATTCGGTGCCCCATTCCTGCGCCCCTTGGTCAGGGTATCCGAGAACCCAAGACGCGACAACTGTTCTGATGCTCGCCTGTCTGATACTCGCCGTCAGCACGAAATTCAGCGGCGGCAGCTTCTTCCCAAACGGCTCAGTCTAGAATCGTTAAAGACCGCGGACTGATCCGAAAGCAGACGCACTTTTGCCCGCCATGAAACACATAGCCGTCGAATACAACCACGATTTGAAACCTATCGAGGCGCTGTTGCTGGGCGTTACGCACCCAGGCGACTTTTTCATTGATGGCGGGATGGAAATACCGATGCCACGCATTCAGGTGGAAGGTGTGGGTACTCTTTCCTTCCCCATACCGCACTCGCAGATTGAAGCGATGGTGCATCAAGCCACGCAGGCGCCATATGGACGCGGCCAGGAAACAATCGTTGATACCGCTATACGCAACGTCTGGCAGATATCTCCCAATGCTGTCAACATCGGCGCAAAATCGTGGGAGACAACTTTCAACAACATCCTGTCGAAAGTCACTACCGGCCTCGGTTGCCCGGATTCCACCATCTCCGCCGAGCTCTATAAACTGCTCATCTACGAAACCGGCGGGTTCTTTCTCGCGCATCGCGATACCGAAAAGGCACCCGGGATGTTTGGCACGCTGGTCCTAACGCTCCCATCCGCCCATCGCGGAGGAGCCCTCCGTATTCGCCATGCTGGCCGCGAAGCCACAGCCGCATCCAACGCCGCAGATCCGTCTGAGCTCGCGTTCGTCGCCTTTTATGCCGACTGTGAACACGAGGTCCTGCCAGTCCTGGAGGGCAATCGGGTTTGCTTAGTCTACAACCTCATCCAAAGGCCGGGCAAAACCGGGGCACAACGGTTGCAGGCGCCCAACTACGAATCCCAAATCGAGAAGGCAGGCGCCATACTCGAAGCGTTCTGGAAAGCACCGGGCAAGGCGCAAAAACTGGCGTGGATCCTCGAACATCAATACAGCCCGGCGAGCCTAAGCTTCTCTGCCTTGAAGGGCGCAGACTCGGCCAAGTCCAACGTTCTGCTGCGAGCTGCGGCAAGGGCCGGATGCGCCGTGCACTTGGCCGTTGTCCACATCGGAGAGAGTGGAGCCGCCGAAATAAACGACGATGATTAGTACCGTTCCCGCCGAGCCCGTTACCGGTACAATCTCCAACCGGACGGGGAATCGGAGAGCGGGGGACAGAATACGAGTTTCGATGCGATCACGGTTGACGATGGCTGGCAGTATCTGGATGAGTGGTCCGATCGGGATGATCGCCCCGCGGAGTTCGGCTGCATTCCCCTCGCCGGCGGCGAGTTACTTCCGGCGAATGCACTCGACGGAGAACCGCCAGATGATCGGCACCTCACCGAGGCCACCGGAAATGAGGGGGCGAGCTACGAACGGTCCTATCGTCGTGCGGCCGTCGTGCTCTGGCCCTCGGACCGCACTATAGACGTGTTGCTGGCCGGCGGAGTCACCACGGCGATCCCATCTTTGAAGAGGTTGCTCGCGGAAGGCGATAGCGCGTGGGTACAGGCCTTTGCGGCCGCGCGCCGAATCGTGGAGATGTGGCCCGTTGGTTCGTCGCGACACAGCTACACATTCGCGGCGGCACCGCCGGTGCCAGCCGACCGATTGACGATGTTCGCGATACTCACCGAGCTAAATTGCTCTGAACTCCTCGAAGCGTTCATCCGCGAAGTTGTCGTAGTGGACTATGACGGCTCCGAGAACGGGGCCTTGATCAGGGCAGCCGGGATCCTTTCGGAGACCCAAGCCGCCGCCCTCTTTTCGGCCCTCATCGGAGCCCGCATGCCGAAGTACCCTAACGCCTGCGCGGAACTGCTGCGCGCTCTACCGGCGAATCCACCGCCATCGTTCCTGGCAGTCGCCGATGCCGCTGTCGAGGGGCTCGACGGAATCGAAACACCCAAACCGGAAAACGCGTGGGAGCCCTTCGGACGCGGGAGGCCAACGGGCCTGGGACCAGAGTTCATCGACAACCTGATCTCAGGTCTACAGCATTTCGAGGACGGAACACGATGTGCCGTCGCGGCGGGCAAGATCGCATCCCGCCCGGACGTGTTTCTTCCGGTCACGGTGGTCGTTCCGGCGATCGAGCGGCTCGTCGCCGGACAGTCGTACGGGATGCCCGCGGTTCATCGCGCCGTAGGGGCCCTATGGACAACCGCGGCGGAATTTCTGCTCAAGCGTAGCGAACTCCCGCCCCGTCCACCGGCCGATTGGCGCTTGGACGTACAAGTGTCCTGCCATTGTGAGGATTGCACCGAACTGCAAGCATTCGCCAGCAGCCCAACCGAGGTCGTCCATCGGTTTCGCGTCAGGAAGGAGCGCCGTAGTCACCTTCACCAGATAATCGACCGGCACGGACTCGACATGACTCACGTGACGGAGCGGGTGGGCTCCCCGCAGACTCTCGTGTGCACGAAGGACCGCCGCACATTCAATGCGCGAGTGCAGGAATACCGGAGTGAGGTGGCCTCCATGCGAGCGCTCCTGCAACTGACGAAGCATTCCGCTTCCAACGCCGCCCTATCCAAGCGCCTGGAGGCGGCTGTCCAGGCCAGCGCACGATGAATCCTAATTCCCAGAAGGGAGCTCCGCAACAGCGATTCTCCACCTCCACATTGGCAGGCGAAGAGATCGTTCCCTGGCTCGCCGCCGAGGGGGAATTGGCGTATTCTCCCAGTTCACCGCCCGAACGCGACTATTTCTTCCAATACTCTTGGGTCATTCCCGGCATCTTTGCCCCCGATACAAATCGGCGGCGTCACTTCTGGTTCGGTGCTGCCATTCGCGATACTGCGGAAGTAAAGCTGCTTTTTCGATTCTGGAACCGAGCGAGGCGAGGCGACATCGACACCTTGTACGTTGCAAACGGCGCCGTAAACCCCAATGCCAACCTGACCGCTCCGCTCGCGGCATATCGCCACCAGGATGACCATTCGTGCTTCGGCAGTAATGACCACCTCCTCCTGATGCAGCACGGCAGCTATTACATCGGGGACATCCAATGCCAACCAATAATTGATCGTGGCGAACTCATCCTGTACCGGGGCGCTCAGAACGAGAAAACCGTTCGGCTGTACAGGTTGACGGACGACGCCAAACGTGGACGTTTGATGCGCCGTTCATGCCCGAAGCCTCGCGGACTCCGTCACCTCATTCAACGCCGCTCACTGCAATCTGCTCCGGTGCGAAACCGGAGCATTTAATGATCGCTCCTTTCTTTTCGACCGCCACTCTCGCCTGGAAGGCCTCAACCAGGAGGACGTCGCGCTTCGATCCGCACTTTACTCTGGATACGCATTGGAGGAGTGGTGTGCCTCCCGAAACTTTGGTCCGAACTACGTCAAGTTCCGAACGCCGTTGACGAATGTTCGTATCACGACCTTTGTAGCGAACGAAACCGAGATCAAAGTGATTGATCCAAACAAGCTTCAGATTATCGAGGCAGTCGGCTGCAAAGTGCAGGAAGAGGACTCGGGTTCTCGCATTTCCCAGTAGTTTGTGTACCGGCTGGTTCCAAGGTGCATGCCAGGGCGAACATCCACAAGGTGAATTCGCGCGCATCGCCAAACCCTTCGTGGGTTCGCTCTCGAAGTGGGCGCCAGCGCGTCACGCCCATTTTGCGGTGAATGTCAAAGTCATAATCTGGCATTCACTCGGCCAACCAGCTTGTTTTCAATAGGTTAGCCGCAAGCGGCTACTACGATTAATGCTAATGCAGTAATCGTAGTAAGGAAATTCCGGGCGAAATTCGCCTTAAGTCGTTGAAAAAATGGAGCGGGAGATGGGATTCGAACCCACGACGTCCAGCTTGGGAAGCTGGCATTCTACCACTGAATTACTCCCGCTCATTGCCTTCCAACCCCACCATCATACCTCACCATTTCCACTTTCGC